>DMLD01000022.1 GCA_003453515.1 Lachnospiraceae bacterium | reverse complement strand
ACAGGGAGCGTCCGACGGGCGCTCCCTGTTTTTATGCGATAGGCGTGATACTGTCCGTTTGCTCACGCCGTCAGATGTAGAGAAATCAACGAAAATATAAAAAAAGTACTTGACTTTGACAGTTAGTTAGTGTATACTAACTATGATTTGAAGAGAGAAACCGAATATTGTAGCCTCGAACCAAGGTTAAATGAGGCTAATGCAAGGAGGGAGGTGCCGTGATGCCTTTAACGATTGCTAAACCGGGAGAGACAGTACAGATCGTCAGGGTAGGCGGCGGAGAAGAGACGCATCGTCATCTTGAGGAGCTAGGCTTCGTTCCGGATTCTACGATAACGGTTGTCAGCAAGATCGCCGGCAATATGATCATCAATGTCAGAGAATCACGTATTGCTATTGATGAGGAGTTGGCTAAGAAGATCATGGTAGAGACGACCCAGATCGAGGCACAGGTTTCGCTTGCTCCGGCAAACTGAGGTCTGCATTCTTTTAATTTAGTACCCGATTTTTTTACATAGATTTTTGTTCCACGGGTTAGTAGAGACTGCGTGCTTTTTTTGGTGTACGCAAAAAGGAGGAAAAAGATGGGAAAGCTGAGAGATGCGAAGATCGGATCCACGGTCAAGGTCACAAAGATCGACGGTGAGGGACCGGTCAAGAAACGTATCATGGATATGGGGATCACCAAGGGAGTTGAGCTTTACATTCGCAAGGTGGCGCCGCTTGGGGATCCGGTGGAGGTGACTGTTCGTGGATACGAGCTTTCGCTCCGCAAGGCAGATGCTGACATCATAAATGTCGAAGCAGTGTAGAACAGGAAGAATGTGCAGAGAAATACTGAGCAAAACAAAACGAAAGGAAGCAAAGAGATGTCACTTACAATTGCACTTGCTGGCAACCCGAACAGTGGAAAGACGACCCTGTTCAATGCGTTGACCGGAGCAAATCAGTTTGTCGGGAACTGGCCCGGCGTAACCGTAGAAAAAAAAGAAGGTAAGCTGAAAAAAACCATGTCAGGCGGAGAGGAAGTAAAGATCGCTGACCTTCCGGGTATATATTCACTCTCTCCGTACACTCTCGAGGAGGTCGTTGCGAGAAACTATCTTCTGAACGAGAAGCCCGACGCGATACTCAATATCATCGACGGAACAAATATCGAGAGAAACCTGTATCTCACAACACAGATCGTTGAGATCGGTATTCCGGTCGTTATGGCTGTCAACATGATCGATATTGTCGAGAAAAACGGCGACACCATCAATCTGAAGAAGCTGAGCGAGAGCATCGGTGTTCCTGCCGTCGAGATATCAGCGCTCAAGGGCAAGGGTATCGAGGAGGTCGCAAAGACGGCAGTAGAGCTTGCCAAGAAGAAGGAAGCACCGAAGATCGTTCACAAATTTGATGACAAGGTCGAGGAGTCGATCGCTTCTGTCGAGGAGCTGCTGGGATCGCAGGTGAACGATGTACAGAGAAGATTTTACGCAATAAAGCTTCTTGAAAAGGACGACAAGATCGTATCGCAGCTTGCGAGCGTTCCGGATGTCACGGATCAGATCAAGGCATTGGAGAGCGCCATGGACGATGATACGGAAAGTATCATAACCAACGAGCGCTACACCTATATCAGCAGTATGATAGATGACTGCGTAAAGAAGAAGGAGAAAAATGCCACGACGACCTCAGACAAGATCGACAAGGTCGTGACAAACCGTATATTGGCGCTTCCGATATTTGCAGCGATCATGATACTTGTTTATTTTGTATCTGTTACAACAGTCGGAACCTGGTGGACAGACTGGGCAAATGACGGAGTGTTTGGCGACGGATGGTGTGTACCGTTTACCGATGGAAAGTACAATGAAGCCGTTGAAGAGTTTGCCGGCGCGTCAGACGTTGTTACGGCGTTTGTTGAGTCAGAGGAATACGGCGACGAGACAGTAGCTGCGGCTCTTGATACCGAGTCCGAGGAGTTTGACGGTGCTGCTGCCGTTGAGTCGTTGAAGGCTTGGGCTGCTGCCAAGGCTATACCTGCGAGTGCGACCGTCACACATGAGGTCGAGGACGAGGAGACGCTTGCGGTCGAAGAAGAGGAGCATACCGGGGAAGAGTTGGCAGAGGCCATCACGGTTATGGAGACATACGGAGCCGAGGAACCCGATCCTTCATCAGAGGGAGCTGTATTTGTTCCCGGTATCCCGGTGCTCATCGGCAATCTTCTTGATGCCATAGGAGTTCCTGAGGAGGGATGGCTCAGAGGACTTATAATGGATGGTATCGTAGCCGGTGTCGGAGCCGTGCTCGGCTTTGTTCCGCAGATACTTCTGCTGTTCATCTTCCTTGCATTTTTGGAGAGCTGCGGATATATGGCGAGGATCGCATTCATACTCGATCGTATATTCAGAAGATTCGGGCTGTCAGGTAAATCATTTATTCCGATCCTTGTTGGAACAGGCTGCGGAATACCGGGTATCATGGCTTCCCGTACAATCGAGAACGAGAACGACCGTCGCATGACAATCATGACGACGACCTTTATACCGTGCGGAGCCAAGCTTCCCTTTATAGCCATGGTTGCAGGAGCTCTGTTCGGCGGAGCATGGTGGGTAGCGCCGAGTGCTTATTTCCTCGGAATGGCAGCGATCATTATTTCAGGTATCATATTGAAAAAGACAAAGATGTTTTCCGGAGATCCCGCTCCGTTCGTAATGGAGCTTCCGGCGTACCACCTTCCGACTGTCGGAACGGTGCTCAGAAGCATGTGGGAGAGAGGCTGGTCATTTATCAAAAAGGCAGGCACGATCATTCTCCTTTCAACTATAGTTATATGGTTCTTGAGCTTCTTCGGCTGGGTCGACGGAGAATTCAGGATGCTTGCCGAGGATGAGATATCGGATTCTATCCTTGCATCGATAGGAAATGCTATCGCATGGATCTTCACGCCGCTTGGCTGGGGAGATTGGCAGGCGACAGTTGCCTCTATCACGGGTCTTGTTGCCAAGGAAAATATCGTCGGCACGATGGGTATTTTGTACAGTACCGGTGATGCGAGCGTATATGCAAATATGGCTTCTGCATTTGGAACAGCAACCTCGGTAGGACTTATGGCAGGATACAGCTTCCTTGCATTCAATCTTTTGTGCGCTCCGTGCTTCGCAGCCATGGGTGCGATCAAGCGTGAGATGAACAATACACTGTGGTTCTGGAGAGCGATAGGCTATCAGTGCGGATTCGCATATCTGGTTGCTATGTGCATCTATCAGTTAGGATGCCTTGTGACAGGCAATATAAGCGGAGTGCAGATCATATTCCAGATCATATCGGTACTTGTTGTACTTGCAGCGATCTGGCTGCTCGTAAGAAAGCCGGCTGAGAGGGCAAAGACACTTAAGGTAGACGCAAAGCTCGGCGGTTGACAGCTTTATACTTGAAAAGTAGGTGATAGCGTGATAGGGACCATCATTGGAACGATAATACTGCTTATAGTCGTGGGGCTGATAATCAGATCCATGATACGGGATAAGAAAAAGGGCAAGTCGGTCATCTGCGGCGGCGAGTGCGCGCATTGCGGACACACCTGCCCTCACAAGCGTATGTAGCAGCCCGTTATATATACGGTATCATTGCTAACCTTGAATTTGACATCGTATTTACCGAAGCGGATCCCGTACTCCCTGTCGGGATCTGTGTGATAAGCGGGTCTTGGGTCGAGAGAGAGAGTTCTTATAAGGGCAGGCTTGTCGATATCCTGCGGCAATAGCTCAGCTCCCGTGACATCAAAAGGCTGCTGATCCGGCGGAAGTGATGCGTACGAGGAGTTGGCGTCGCCGATGGCATCAGCATAGGCTATATAAGGCTTGATATCGAGTATCGGAGTCTGATCCATCAGATCGGCGCCTGTGACATATATGACCGGACCCTCGTGGGTGTCGAGGTCGATATGTGAAAGGCGCACGACGGAAAGCCCTATCGGGTTCGGACGGTTGGGCGATCTGGTAGCAAACACTCCCATTCGTTCATTGCCGCCGAGTCTTGGAGGCCGTACCGTGGGAGAAAAATGCCTGGCGGTCGCAAGCCCCATGTCGGGGGCGTCAGGGGATATGTTATCCTCTGTCTGTCTTGACGAGAAGCCCTCCGAGAAAGCCCATATGAGCCAAAGGTGTGAGAAGTCATCAAGCCCCTTTAGCGCTTCGGGATCATTATATTTTTCAGTAAAAATAATCCGGGATTCCATCGCAGGCACAAGACCTGACTGTCTGGGGATCCCGAATTTTTCTTTATAGTCGTTATGAATATGTGCTATGACATCCATGCTGTAGTACATGGTTTATCTCCTTGATCAGGTCACCGTATCCTCGTACTCCTGCCTTAGCCTCTCCTTTTCGGAGTCGGGAAGGTTGTTAAAAATAAGCAGTGCGACATCGTAGTTTTGCGCGAATTTTTTCACGGCAAAGAGCCACACCTCAAAGCTCATGGACTTCTCCTTTTTCGGAATAGAGGAGCGCTTTGAGTTCTTGTTGTTTACGTTGGGATCAAGATCCATCGATATCGCCATCGCGATCCATGCAGCCAGAGTGACGTTGTCATTGATGACCTCGGTGAGGTAGGCTGCATTCTTTTCGGCGTCGTAGTAGTCGGCGTCGTCAAGCGTCTTTTCGGACGGGTTCAGTACCAGTATCGAGCCGTCGAAGTCGAGGGATCTCTTGACCGCAAGGGCGGCTGCTATGTCAGTCGGGTCGTCCACGCGGCGTCTTATGGTATGCTCCTTCTCGGGAAGCCACCTTGTGTAAAACTTATTGGTGCGAAAGCCCAGAACAGGTATACCATGCGTTTCGAGAAACTCCAGTGTTCTGACGGGATCCGCTCCGGGATTTATCCCGGTGGTCACGACGACTGCACGGTTGTGGACCATCTCTTCAAGGTCAGCCGAGACCTTCTGTGTTGTGTTGAAGTCCATGCTCACTCCGCCGATAGCGAGTGAAACGACAACGGAGATCCCGACCATCTGTGCTATCATCATGGTGGCAGAGACCGTCGTTACACCGTTCTTCGGCATGGCAAGCACCAGGGGCAGATCGCTCTGGCAGACACGTTCAAGAGTATCGTGATTGTCGTCTAGGAGCTTTCGCTCGTGGGAGTGCAGTCCTACGTGTATCTTGCCGTCAATAATGGCGATAAGGGCAGGAACAGCACCGTTTTGCACTATAAGCTTTTCGATATTTTCCGCAATTTCAAAGTAATTTGGACGGCTGCCTTCATTTTTTTTGAGCCCGCTCGCACCGATACCATCCATCAGCGCGCCGTTCCCCGTCAGTCCCAAAAAAATGCCGGCTGTCTCTATGGCTATAACAGGCATCTTCTTATCTATTGCCTGCTGAACTCTCGGTGATATGACAAGATAATCGCTCTTCACGCATCTCACCCCCTTTAGCCTGTATTATACCACATTTCAGATATGGTTACAAGCTAAAAAAGACAGATGTCATCGGTACGGTATCACTATCGTTGCTATCGTGCCGCAGGAAAAACCGCCAAATCACCGAATGAAAAACTAAAATATGTCACTCTTTTGTCATGTTTTTGTGATATCATGGCGGAGCAAAAACTATCAGAAGCATCTCATTTAGTTGAGAAAAAGGAGGATTAGACATTGAACCTGTATTTAGTAGCCAATCTAATTGTCTGTGTCTGCGCTTTTGTTGCATTTGTCAGCGGAGCAGTGCAGTTTTTCAGACCAAGGAAGGCACTGTATGGACAGATGATCACCCTTGCGATGCTTTGTATCGTTATAGGCCGTCTGTTCAATATCGTGCGTATCGCTTCGGGAGGGGATCTGCAGGACAGGTTCCAATTGGGCTTTTTGGGTATCATAGGAAGCTTTATGTTCTTTTTTTCATCGAATTACGGAGCTCTTGATTCTTTGGTGGATGACAAGTCCAAAGGGTACAGAAAGTATCGACTGATAGGCCTGGCGGCACCCATTGTTTTTCTTGCAGCCTACTATCCGCTGTTTATGACCGGAGATATCGATGTGATGTGGCGCTTAGAAGGAGGAGTATTGATCTTCTTTA
>DMLD01000151.1 GCA_003453515.1 Lachnospiraceae bacterium | reverse complement strand
CCGATATTGATATGCCGTTACGCATGATCGACCGAACTTATCCTACCGGATCAAAGGAGATCACATACGCTAACTATATAGCCGGACTGAAGGCAAATGGTAAAAAAGCTGATCTTCACAACTGGAAGGGAGACGGCTGGTTGAACATCTATACCACAATAGATACGGATGCAGGTGATCCGATCCTTGCGCAGGACTTCGGTGTGAGAGGCGCAGCAACTGATACTGATCCGGACATGATTCCGGTTGTCTGCTTCGGTGACAGCAATGCTTACGATGTATCGGGAAGTAACGGATATCTGTTCTTCCGTAGAAATGCTCCGGCATCAACAAAGGCAGATGATGCCAAGGCGACTGAAGAAGAGGCTGAGGTAGGCGGAACCATATTCGGCAGCCCCGGGATGATCTGGATCATCCTGATCATCGTGGTAGTTGCCGGCGGTGCGGCAGGCTTTGGTATATATTTCAGGAAGCGAAGGAAGTCATAACTTCGAAATAGTATCTGTAGACAGGAGGTATCGATATGAGCAGGATGGGAAAAAGGATCACGGCTGTGGCACTTACTTTTGCGCTTACACTTACATCTGTATGCGGTGGAGTACGTATACATGGTGTGACACCGGAGGTGAAGGAGGCACAGGCAACCGAGACTACAGGAAAGTATGTGTTTGATGTCAGGATCAGTCACAAGTCGAGCAAGGCAGAGGCTGAGCAGGAGATGGGACCGGACTACACAGTTCTTGACAAAGACTTCAACGACGGTATGAGCGGACATGCCTGGATCGGTTACTCCACTACTGACAATCCGGATCATGCGATCAAGGATATAAAGGTCATGGGTATGGATGGGAAGTACTCTGAGTCCGACTATAAGACACTTCTCGATAACCATAAACAGGCTATCGAGGATCAGCTTGAGACCGTCATCCCTGCTATCATCGAGTATGCCAAAAACTACGATGCAGGTATGAAGACAGTAGCTAATGTATGTACCATGCTGAACATGTTCTATGAGGATGATTCCGGGAAGAATATGGGCGACCTCCTACTTGAGATGGGGCGCGCTTTAGATAAGGATATTGAAGACAAAGCGACAAGGGATACTCTCAAAAAGATCTTTGTGGAGGGGAACAATTCCGTTATAGTTTCGATCGAGAACCTCCTGGTAAAAGCCGGAGATACACAGCTTGCGAAAAAGGGTTCATGGCTTACCCGCATGAGTCTTCTCGGACCGGACGGACTTATGGAGATTTATAAAAAGCAAAACTCAGGCAAGTCCAAATCATTTATAAAAAACCAGCTTGCAAAGGATTTTGGTGATGATGCCAAGGTTCTTCTGGATGAGATGAGCGGTATCAGAGAGATCATCAAAGAAGCTGAGGAGTCTGAGCTTGCAAAAAATGTTGATGATGAGTCTGCAGTCGATGAGATGGTATCAGAGGTTGTGGATGCAAAAGATCCTGATGTCAGTCTTACCGCAGGTGAAAAAGAGATTGCGAATGCCATATATCAGGAAGCCGAAAACGCATCCAAAGGTATAGATTTTTGTACGCAGGAATCTAACTTTTTGATCGTTGAACTGTTGAAGACCATACCCTACGGTGAGACAAAAACCATGTATGACTTTTTTACAAATGAAAATATCAAAAAAAGCGATCTGTACACCATGGCGTATGTGCTTTCCAACGGCCAGAAGAACATCGTAAATGATGTAGGAGTGTTTCCCCTGTTTGAGAGTGCACTGACAGAGTATTCCGAGGAGGAACCTTCAGAGCTTGAGGAGTATTTGCCGGATCTGGGGGAAGGGATTCTCTCCGTGTATGAAGGCGTGGATAGAGCGGTATTTGACGGAGATACCGCCATCACGGATGAGACTATCAAAAATATGGAGACCAGACAGGTTAAGGACGTGTTGATGCCCGGAAACAGTACTACAAACCTGATCGCCACGATCATCGCAGGCGTAGTAGGTATTGGATTGACTGCGGGCGCGATCCGTGCCTGGAGCCGGGTAACAAAAGAAAAGACTGTTCAAATAATAAAGAAAATACCGAAACAAACGAGCTGGGTTACTGATACCTTGCAGAAAAATATCAAGCTCATAAAAACCTATGATACAGCGTTTAAGTTTCATTATCTTGAAAAGGAATTTCCACAGTATAGTTCACTTTGGAATAAACAAACCCTGTTTAACATTGAGTTTAATGCAGAAGCGGAAAGGACGGTTAATAAGCTATACACAGACTCGATGGAAGCGCTGGTTAGACAAGGTGGTGAAGCCAAAGAAGTTGCCAAAAAGATCGAGTTGCTCAATGCATCAGATAAAGAAGCGCTCCTCAAGGAGTATGAAGCTACTTTAGATAATCACCTGTTTGAGAAGAGAAAGGTCAATGTCACACAAAAATATAAAGTATTCAAAGGATCCGTTGGATCCAGGATATTTTTTATACTGGGTGCTGTTGCAGTGTTTGCTTTTGCAGGATATGAGATATACTGTATGACCAGAAAGGAAACGGTTGAGTTCACGCATATGCCCGCAAATATGGTTAGCAGGACATATGGAGATGAGGTGTATTATGTTACATACCACGCAGCGACGAATGCATCCGGAGACACGACAGATCTTCATGATAAAAAGGGTAAAGGCTGGCAGGTTATCTACACTACGAACGATAGTGACGCAGGAGATCCTATACTTGCATCTTCACTTCGTATCCTGACTGAGAATGTCTCAAGTGATCGTGACGAGATCGGCCTGTTGGACTTTGACGGATCTGCTCCTTCGAACCTGACGAACAAAACATATACAGGCAAAGATATGACACCTGTTTACATCTTCTTTAAGACAGGAACAGAACCGGAGGAGGAAGTTGCCGAGGTAGAAGAGACCGAGGAACCGGAAGAAATATCGGTTTCTGCCAGTGGATCTGCCGCAGACCTGGAGGGTTCCGTCTTTGGAGGCTCGATGATCTGGATCATCATCTTGCTCGTGATGGTAGTCGGTGTGGGTGCAGGTATCGGTGTCTATATCCGTAAACGGAAGAAGTAACGCAGAGCAGGAAGTGCAAGGAGGCGGGGCTCATGAATATAAAAAAGATATTTTCTCATAAATTGATACGGTGCTGCGTGATGGCGGTATCGGCTCTGTGTCTCGGCACGGTGATCTCCGGTGCGGTCAGTCTCGCCGCATGCTGCGAGGTCACGAACCGCTGGGGAGAAAAGCGCTACTATGACACCTTTAGCGAGGGGTGGTGCTATGCTGTCCACGCTGCGAGTTCAGATTCAAAAACCATGACGACCATCAAGCTTCTCACCAACTGGGAAGCATCCACCTCCAAGCAGACCATACGCTGCCGCGGAGAAAAGTACACGGTCGGCAAGTACAATCTCGGGAGCGATCTTAAGCGCAAGCATGTAGAGGGACTTGACAACTCCAAAAGCGAGGTCGATGGCTTCTCGGGCGGTCATCTGAACGTAAAGGATGGCAAGCGGTTTACGATAGACCTGAACGGCTTTAATATCGACAGAAAACGAGGCAATAACCAGGATGACGACGGGGAGCTGATCAATGTAAGTGGCGGAGCATATCTTAGGATCATCGACTCCAACCCGAATGCACGAAAAACCATAGATGGCGTACAGACTACCGGCGGATGTCTCATGGGCGGTGCCAGTGAGGACGGAGCCGGCGGTATACACATCAAGGACGGCGGATACGTCTATATGACCGGAGGAAACATCTGCGCCAATCAGACCAATGAAGACGGCGGAGGTGTCTATGTAAACGGCGGCAGCTCAAAGCTTT
>DMLD01000190.1 GCA_003453515.1 Lachnospiraceae bacterium | reverse complement strand
AAGCCTGCCGACACCCAGTATAAATGAGATAGACGTCAGCAGCACGAGCCCCTCCGGTATCATCCCGAGTACACCCGCAACAGTGTTTACTATTGAGTCTGACATGGTCGCGCCCACCCTGAAAAACTGTATGCAAAAAAGCGCTATCCCGATCGGAACTATCGCATAGGATACATAGTGTATGATCCTGTTTATCGCGTACTGCATCTCAGATGACGCTCTCTTCTTTGTGCGCGCCTTCATCATCAGCTGCTCCGCATAGTTATCATCGCCCGTATGTATGATGATCGATACGCCGCTTCCCGCAACAATATGGCTGCCCGAGAACAGCTCATCGCCGGCATTTTTATGAACGGGAAGTGACTCACCGGTCAGCATCGATTCGTCAACCTCCATCCCGTCGGACGAGAGCACTATGCCGTCGCACGATATCTGATCTCCCGATGAAAGTCTGACGATATCGTGAACACATATTTCCTCCACACTCACCTCGACCGGATCTCTCGCAAGTATGGTTTTCAGCAATCCGGCTGCCTCATCATCACTATCACACCTTCCCTCATACAGACAGGCAAGCGCCTTTGGCGAGAGCCCTGAGGCATCGTATGTGATCCTCCTTGCTTTGGTAGCCGTGAGGACACTCAGCTTATCTATAAGCTTTTTGACACGTAATTCCTGAACTATACCAATAAGGGAGTTGCTTATCACAACTCCCATAAACAGCATATTTTTGAACTGTCCCGACATAAGTATCAACACAAAAAGACACAAATTCAGAAAGTTGAAATATGTCAGTGTATGTGCAGCTATTATCTGTGAAACACTTTTTGTTTTTCTCATGTCTACCACCGTTTCAGTTTAATTGCATATCGCGATCAGACACTCGCCGCGCCGGCTATCGAAAACCCGAGAACACTGAGCGTGCTTATGATGATCCCCGCAAGTATGACGCCTCCCATGGCAGCGAATACCGTCGGTTTGAACTTCATATCAAGTATCGACGCTCCGAGAGTACCCGTCCATGCACCTGTTCCGGGAAGCGGTATGCCCACAAAAAGCATAAGCGCGAAAAACAAGCCCTTCCCCGCCTTTTCTTCTAACTTCTTGCCTGCACGATCACCCTTGACAAGTATCCATGAAAACAGCTTGCCTATTACCTTTTTATCAGCACCCCACTCAAGTATTTTTCTTGCAAACAGATAAATAAACGGAACCGGCAGCATATTGCCGATAACACATATTATATATGCCCATACCATCGAAAAATCAGGGTTAAATGCAGCATATCCCGCCGCTATTATAAGTGCTCCCCTCAGCTCCACGATAGGGACCATTGATATCAAAAATATCAACAAATACTCATGAAACATTATTCAATTCTTCTCCTTCTGCCGGCACTGCTTTTTGTCTTCCCGGCAACTGCGCAAGTATGATCGCCGCAAACATGATGACACAGCCGATAAGCTCTCTTTCCGACATAGTCTCGCCAATTATCAGCCATCCGCTTATCACTGAAAACACCGATTCCATGCTCATGATCAGTGCCGCGACTACCGGACTTAAGTGCCTCTGCGTGATGATCTGCAGCGTAAACGCCACCCCCGATGAGAGCACGCCCGCATACAGTATCGGAAGCCACGACATGTTGATCGCCTCCATACTCGGCTCCTCGAACACAAACATGAGCACCGCCGATATCACGGCAGTCACCCCAAACTGTATACAGCTCAGTGTCACCCCGTCCGCTCCGTCGATAAAACGATCAACGGCAAGTATATGGAACGCAAATAAGATCGCACATATAAGCATCAGCCCGTCGCCATAGTTGATACTCATGTCATCTCCCGTCATACACAGGAGATAGAGTCCGATGACCGCAAGCATGACCGAGACCCACGTCCGCCATGAGGTCCTTTTCTTTAAAAATACCCCGAGCACCGGAACAAACACCACATACAGCGCCGTTATAAAGCCGGACTTGCCGACGGTCGTATACACCATTCCGCACTGCTGGAAATTGCTTGAAGCACATAAAAATAATCCGCAGACAAGTCCTCCTGCAAGGGTTTGTCCGGATATCCCGAATCTGTGACCCTCGGATGTAGTCTTGAAGTGCTTTCTGCTCCAGATGCTTACCGGTATAAGTACCAAAAAACCAACGGTATTTCTGATCGCACTGAATGTAAACGGACCTATATGATCCATGCCCACGCTTTGTGCCACAAACGCAGAGCCCCAGATCGCGGCTGCGAGCAGCAATAGCATGGAATGCAGGATCGAATTATTCTCAGTCTGTGATCTCATACATATTTATCCTTGAGCCCTCGGGCAGCTCCGGCTCATATTTATAAAATTCAATATCGATATCTCCGCCATCATCCACATTCAGCACGGCAAAAGTACACATTCCATCCCTCTGCCTGGGTCTGGAGATACTTCCCGGATTACAGATCACGAGATCACCGTATTTGCCCAAAAACGGCCTGTGGATATGCCCGAACAAAACCACATCCGCCCCGTTTTCCTCACCGAGATACATAAGCGAATCTATCCCGCCATAGTCAACATACCTGTGCCCGTGTGTCGCAAGCACGGTCTTTCCGGCAAAGCTTATCTTCACCGTCTCCGGCAGATCATAGTCGTGATCGGTATTTCCTCTGACTATATAGGTCAAACACTTCACGTTATTGGTGATCAGCCTTTTTGCTCCCGCTATGTCTCCCATGTGAAAAATGGCATCTACGTCATCAAACTCCTTTATTACCTCAAGCATCCCCTCATCACTTCCATGAGAGTCACTTATCAGCAATGCCTTTTTTGACACCGTCTCTCACCCTCCGTATGATATTTTTTCTTATTCATCAATTTTTATCACGGGAAAGATTATAACATATCGCACAAAAAAGAGCAAGCAAATCAAAGAACTTCGTGTGCACTCTCTACCAAGGAATCTATAAGCTCAGACTCAGCCGACTCCTCTGTACCGGAAAAGCCGACGGGATGCTTTCCCGCAAACATAAGATATTCTATGTTTCCTTCAGGCCCTCTTATCGGTGAATGATCCAGACCGATAAGCGTAAATCCCGCATCCCTTGCATACATCAGAACATTTTTGATGACCTGCTTGTGCACCATGGGGTCTCTGACCACGCCCTTTTTCCCTACCTGCTCTCTTCCCGCCTCAAACTGCGGCTTGATCAGGGCTACGATAAGCGCTCCGTCCTTCATCAGCTCGTACACCGGAGGAAGCACCTTTTCAAGTGATATAAATGCCACGTCGACTGATACAAAGTCTACACTTTCTCCAATATCCTCTCTTGTAACATAACGAATATTGGTCTTTTCCATAGAAATGACCCTGTCATCCGTTCTCAGCTTCCACGCAAGCTGGTTGGTCCCGACATCTATCGCATATACCTTCGCAGCGCCGTTTTGGAGCATGCAATCGGTAAAGCCTCCTGTCGATGAACCGACATCCATGCACACCAGACCGTCAAGCTTTATCGGAAAGGATGCCAGAGCCCGTTCGAGCTTGAAGCCGCCCCGGCTCACATACGGCATCTTCTTTGATCTTACCTCTATATCCACATCCTCTGAAAAGGTCTGTCCGGCTTTGTCTTCGCGCTGTCCGTTTACGAACACCTCCCCCGCCATGATGCTTGCCTTGGCGCGTTCGCGGGAGGTGGCAAGGCCTCTTTTCACTATCAAAGTATCGAGCCGTTCTTTCATGGGGTTCCTCCATAGTAGTACATTTTCCGCTCTCGCGAAGCATCGGCGCGTCGGAGCCGATTGTTGCTTCGCATCAATCGCCCCGCGGCATTCGCCTGTCACGCTCTCGCGAAGCAATGAGAAGCGCGTCGGAGCCGATTGTTGCTTCGCATCAATCGGCCCGCGGCATTCGCCGCATGTGATAATAAATAAGTGCGTGACGACAAGCAAGCTTGTCTCACGCACTTATTTATTATCACGCGCTTCTCATTGCTTCGCGAGAGCTGCTGACGAGACTTGAACTCGTGACCTCTTCCTTACCAAGGAAGTGCTCT
>DMLD01000052.1 GCA_003453515.1 Lachnospiraceae bacterium | reverse complement strand
GTCATGTTGCACTTGTACCACGGCCCGATGATATCGTATTCCCATGCACCCATCTTGTTCTTTGCAAGGGCGTCCTTATTCTGGCCGTGCATGCTCAACAACTGGAACATCTTATAGATTTCAGCGTTCTCGATCCCTTTAAGAGGCAGCCAAGTAGAGGCCCCGCCTTCTGCGGTCGTCAGATTTTTGACCGCATGGAAGGAAAACGAAGTGAAGTCAGCTGCCTCTCCGCTCATATATCCCGCTCTTTTTGAGCCGAACCCGTGAGCCGAATCCGCCAGTATGAGTATCCTTCTGAGCGCCCTTTGATATTTGTTGTCCCCGGGTGTAAACATATCCTGTTTACTTATGGCTATGTCGCGAATACGGTCATAGTCACACATAACACCCGCTATATCGACCGGCATTATTACCTTGGTCGCAGGCGTTATCGCTTTTTCCAAAGCTTCGTAATCAGGCTCATACGGGCTGTGTGTACCGTCTTCATAGCTGTATGCCCTGTCACCGAGTATGTCGACAAATACAGGCTTCGCCCCCACATGGCAGACCGCGCTTGCCGTAGCGGTATAGGTATACGCCGGCACGATCACCTCGTCGCCCTCTCCTATCCCGAACAGCCTGTAGGTCATCTCCATACACGCTGTGGCTGAATTCATGAGAGCAAGGCGGTTGGTATGGCAATACTCTGCCATCATCTTCTCCAGCTCCTTGCACTTGGGTCCCGTTGTGATCCAGCCGGACTTAAGTGCTTTTATGACCTCCTCTATCTCATCCTCCGTAATATCGGGAGGAGAAAAGACTATCCTATCAGTATCTCCCACTTGACCCTCCTTGATGGTTTCGCTTTACTGTATAATTCCTCCTGCCTGACATAAAGACTGCACAGGAATTGCAGGCACGAAGTGCCTTTCTTTAAGGCAAAAACTACTGTCTGCATATGCATGACGCACAAGCAAACAGTAGCAACCAATACTCCTTTTACACATAATTACTTTTCATCTCACCGCTGTCATCACGGTCAGTCCGTCGTCCCCTGATCGTTGAGAGGTGCTGTTCCCGACGTGTCGGTCGCAGACGACTCCTCTCCGGGACGCTCATTCAAAAACTTATTGATCTTCTTTGTTATCTTGGCAACCGAATTCATATCCGGCGAGCACACATACAGCCTCGTTGATGGCATCGAGTAGGTATAGCCCATAGTACCGTTGCCGGCCGCATTCGCGTAGCTTATCTTCCATTTTGCCATGTCGTCAAGCTGCATCTTGCAAAGAGATATTATCTTCTTGGTGGACATATTTGTCTGGAACATATTTTTGCTTTCCTTAAGGAGCGCCGGATAATCTCCGAGCACCGCAGGAGACATGACCTTGTTGAGTATCGCCTCGATCATGTGCTGATGATCACGTCCTCGCTGATAGTCACCGTTATCAAAGTGATGACGCTCACGGCAAAATGCCAATGCCTTCTTTCCGTTTACCTTGTTGTAGCCCTTCTTGAAGCTGTAGTGCGATCCGGCACCATACGGCCCCCAGTCGGATATGAAATCAAAATCCGAATACACTCTCACGCCTCCGAGCAGGTTTACTATACTCTTTACCGATGAGAAATTGACCCTTACATAGTAGTTGATATCCACGTTGTACAGGTGTTCAAGTGTACCCATGGAGACCTCTACTCCGTATATACCCGCGTGGGTAAGCTTATCGGATGCTCCGCCCGATTTGGAGTTGCCCTCGTTATCGTACAGCGGCACATAATAGTCACGCGGCGTAGAAACCAGCAGAAGCTTCTTGGTGAGAGGATTCACGACCGCAAGTATGTTGACATCGCTTCGGCTGGTGGTAGAAAGATCGCCGTAAACATCTATACCGCTTAAGTACACGATAAACGGCTTCGTTGTCACCGCCGTTGCGTAGTCGTCCTCTTCTTCCTCCTCTTCCTCCTCGATCTGGGTCTCTATCTCATGCTGTACCAGCTGTCTCGTGTCCTTGCTGAAGGTCTTGTATTGCTCCTCTATGGTATTGACAAATCCCTGATTGAATACAGCGACCTGTATCTCCTTCGCATAGAGAGCATCGACCAGTGTTGATGAATCCTGAAACTCTACGATCTGCAGATCCTTGCCGACCTCATTTTTCGCCTCTGCCAACGCCTTGTCGGTGTTTTCACGGTCGATCACCTGCAGCACTCCGAACTTATAGTCCTTGGCATCCATCAGTGAGTTGGCAGGATCATCCTTCAGAACATAGTAGGATATGACATCGACCTTGACATTTGCTCCGGATATCTGTGCCATGGCATGATACGTATCATAGAGGTAGTATCCGCCAAAGGAGAATATGGCGCAAAAGGCTATACACAGTATCCTTCCGATTATATAACTGGAATTTGCGACCTGTGAAAACACCTGATAGACCATAAGCACCACACACAGTACGATAGCGACTATCAGATATTTGTCAGGTATAAATCCCACATAAAACAAAAGCATACACAGTCCTACAGAGAAAAGCAGCTGCAAGAAGATAAACAAAAAGCTCAGCTTGCGCTCCATAAGTTTTTCCATGATTATCCACCGATCCTTTTTATTGTTGTCTCATTTCCTTGTTACTGTTCACGGCTTTTATCGTGAATAGCAGCTATTACCATGAACAAATGACATTATACTATACACATTTGGTTTTGTCGAGATTTTTTTCTCTCAGCCTTGCCTGAGCGCCAGATCAGCCACGCGATCCGCCGCGTGTCCATCTGCCCTTTTATAATTATCCTCGACAAAGCTCCTTATCCTCCCGGTATCAAACGTACCCTCGTCCAGAGCAAAGAGTGCCGCTCTGGTCTCACGTATCAGCTCCTTCTCGGTTTGCGCTACGGCTCCCGGGACAAAATCCTCATATTTCTCATAAAAATCCCTGCCGTTTTTCACAAAATCGCTGAGATCATACGCGTAAAAAATCATCGGCTTGTATGTCAGGGCATATTCAAATATGATAGACGAATAGTCGGTTATCAGCACATCGGCAACACTCAGCAGAGTCGTCACCCCCTTATACCCCGACACATCGATAACCCTCTTTTTGTACCTATCATTAAGGGTCCTCATCAGTCCCTCCCCGTTTGAAAAGCTCTTTGCCACAAAGGGGTGGAACCTCAGCAAAAGTATCACATCATCGGGCATCGATCCGAGAAACATGTCAAGATCGAGCATAAGCCTCGGAGCATCTGCCTCCGAATCTCTGAATGTCGGTGCGTACAGCACATATCGCTTGACCTCGGGCTCGGAGATCTTGCCTCTGATCCCGCCCAAAAACCTGAGCCTTGCCTTTTTCATATACCCTTCATCAAGAAGGAGATCGGTTCTCGGAAGCCCCGTCATGCGTATTCTCCCGGGCTCTATCCCGAAGGCGCTCCTGTATTGCTCCCTTGTCCGTTCCCCGTTGACCGTCAGCCACGTGATGCGCTTGTTTCCCTCTCTTGCTATCCTCGCTACTTCCTCGCCGTCAGAGTCCAGTCCGAATTTTTTGATCGTACCGGTCCCGTGCCAGAGCTGGATGACCCTCACCTTGGGCGAGATGCGCGTATACGCCATCGGCATGAACACATTGTCCAAAAGAATGATCGAGGAGGTCGCCATGTGATATGCCTTTTTCAGAAAAAATGTCACCGGATGGGAAGCCTTATCCTTCTTCCTCATCCATACAAAGCGCATATCAGGCCGCTTTTTTTGTATGGCAGCAGCCGCTACTGCTATGTTCCCCTCTTTACTGTCATCATGAGTAGCTATCAAAAAGGCTTTGTTTTCCTTTATCGGAAAGACCCTGAACACCCTGAACATGAAGCCGAAAAGACGGTATCCCAGATTTTTGATGCTCATTTGAGGTCTTCCTTGATCTTGGTCGTCGATATGCCCTCAGTCCTCGGAAGATATATGACCTCGCAGTATTCCTTCAGAAAATCGAACTTTCCTTCCCAATCATCTCCCATAACAAAGATATCAACATTGTTGTTTACCACGTCGTCTACCTTCTGCTCCCAGGTGTACTCGGGGAGCACCTCGTCAACGTACCTGCATACCTCGAGTATCCTTTTGCGATCCTCGAAGCTGTGATACGCCTTTTTTCCCTTTCCGGCGTTGAACTCATCCGAGGATACGACCACGATCAGGTAGTCTCCCAACGCCTTGGCTCTCCTGAGAAGGTTTACATGTCCCATGTGAAACAGATCAAACGTTCCGTAGGTTATTACTTTTTTCATGACTTATATATCCTTTCGTTACGGATTTTTGAAAACACCGGTATGATCAGTGTCTCCTTAACTTTCATCCTCCGTCAGCTTTGCCTCGTAGAAGCTGACTACATCTTTGGCGCTTCCCTTTGCTATGAGTCTTCCTCCCTCCAGGAGTATCCCCTTGTCACACATCCGCAACACCTGTTTGGTGGAGTGTGACACAAACAGCACCGTAACGCCCTTGTCAAACATACCCTTAAGGCGCTTCTCACACTTCCTTCGAAATCTCGCGTCGCCAACGCTCAGCACCTCATCGAGTATCAGTATTTCCGGTTCAACGACTGTCGCCACCGAAAACCCGAGTCTTGCCTTCATCCCGGAGCTGTAATTCTTGATGGGAACATTTATGAAGTCTCCGAGCTCGGAAAACCTTACTATATCCTTGAACTTCCTGTCTATGAACTCCTTGGTATATCCAAGCATCGCTCCGTACAGGTATATGTTCTCGGCTCCCGTATACTGCTTATCGAACCCCGCTCCAAGCTCCAGCAGCGGAGCTATCTTGCCATTGACGGTGACCTTTCCCTCGGATGGCTTCATCACTCCCGCTATGATTTTAAGCAGGGTCGACTTACCGGCACCGTTCATCCCGAGTATGCCGAGCCGCTCTCCCCTTTTCACCTCGAAGCTTACATCCTTCAATGCCCAGAATTCCTGAAACATCAGCTCATTTTTGATAAGCTTTATGATGTATTCCTTTATATTGTCGACCTTCTCGGAGCTTAAGTTGAACCTCATGCTCACATTGTCTACCTTAAGTGCTGTATTCTCAGCCATAATAACCACCATTCCCGTGTTTATATCAAATATATAATATGAACTTATCCTGCTTTCTGTAGAACGTATAAAAACCGATCAGCATAACGACCAGCGTAAATCCCCAGGTGTAGAGCATCAGGGTCCAATCGAAGGAATGTCCGAAAAATGATATCCTGAAATTATGTATGATACCAAACAAGGGATTGCACTTTAGCAATACCATCGCATCCTCGCCCAGTCTGTCCGGGAAGTAAAATATCGCCGAGCAGTACATGATCAGCATCAGGATAACGCTCCACAGATACTCCATATCCCTGAAAAAAACGCTGAGCGTTGACAAAAGCACTCCCACACCGATACCGAGGAAGAACAGATTCGCCAGCGGTATCAGCGACAACAGCGTGTAGATGTTGATCGAGGCGTTGTACTCTCCCCTTATCAGGAAAAATGCCACCACTCCGCCCAAAACGATGAGCGATATGACAAATATGATAAAGTTCGCCATCACTGCGGATATCGGATATATATACTTAGGCACATACACCTTCTTGATCATTGATGCATTGTTACGTATACTCTTCATCGCACTGTTGCTCGCGGATGAGAAAAAGCTGTACAAAAGTCTTCCCGAGAGCACATAGATCGGAAACGGCACTCCCGCGAACAGGGGCGATGTCGAATCCCTGCCGAGAAGCTGACCGAATACTATCGTCAGTACGATCATGGTAAGCAACGGCTCTATCAAAGTCCACAATATCCCCAGATACGATCTTCTGTATCTGAGCTTGATCGTTTTTTTGACAAGCTCATTGAGCAAAAATCTGTATTTTTTGAAATTCTTCAGCTTTTGTCCCATATCGTCAACCTCCATAGACTTCAATATTATAGCATACAATCCGCACACTGGCAAGAATTGTTTTTGCGTTGACTTTTTTTTGTTCTGAATGTATACTGATATGGAAATTTTCTTTCATATGGAGGTAGAAAATGAACTACAATATGGAAAAGCAGCACAAGCTCGGAAAGCTCCATGCTCTCGAGCGCATATGTGCCATACTTGACGAGGATTCGTTCAGAGAGATAGGCTCGGGCATCACCAATCTCGAGGATGCCTTCAATATAAAAAAGGGACAGTTTCCCTATGACGGGGTAATAACCGGATACGGGACCGTAAACGGTCAGGAGGTCATGATATACGCCGAGGACTTCACCGTCATAGGCGGAACGCTGGGAAAGCAGCACGGCTTCAAGATCGCCAACGCCATACGCATGGCAATAGAAAACAGATGCCCCATCATCGGTATCAATGATTCCGGCGGCGCCAGAATACAGGAGGGCATCAACGCGCTTGCGGGATACGGTGAGATATTCTACTACAACACTCTTGCCTCGGGATACATTCCGCAGATATCCATCATAGCGGGCAACTGCGCCGGCGGTGCGGTATACTCTCCGGGAATCACCGACTTCATATTTGTCATAGATGATATATCCCAGATGTTTGTCACGGGTCCGAAGGTCATCAAAAGCGTGACAAATGAGGACATCACGGCAAACGAGCTCGGCGGTGCCGCAGTCCACGCGGGAACGAGCGGGGTCGCACACTTCCACATGCCGGATGAGAAGACCTGCTACAAAAAGGTTCGTGAGCTCATCGACATCATACCGCCCTGCTACGACAGCAATAAATCGCATTTAGAGTTAAAACAGAATATAAACTATACGGATAATATGGAGTTTAATGATGATTTAGCGCACGTCCTGCCTGAACACAACAATCAGAGCTACGACATACATGATATCATAAAGGGCATAGTCGACCCCGGATCCTTCCTGGAGATCATGGAGGAGTTTGCCAAGAATGTAGTCATAGGCTTCGGCAAGATAAAGGGTATCACCATCGGGATCATTTCCGATCAACCCAAGGTCATGGCGGGTGTGCTTGACTGTGATTCATCGGATAAGATCGCAAGATTCATACGCTACTGCGACTCATTCGATATACCGATCATCACGCTTACGGATGTTCCGGGCTTCATGCCGGGCAAGGATCAGGAGTACAAGGGTATCATAAGGCACGGTGCCAAGGTACTCTACGCCTACTCCGAGGCAACAACGACAAAGATAAATGTCATACTCAGAAAGGCTTACGGCGGAGCATATATCGCCATGAGCTCGAAGCACCTTCGCGCCGACTTTGTATACGCATGGCCCACTGCCGAGATCGCTGTCATGGGTGCTGAGGGCGCCGCCGACATACTCTACGGCAAGCAGATGAAGGATATGGCTCCGGAGGAAAAGGCTACCTTCCGTCAGGAGAAGATCGACGAGTACAATGAAAAATTCATGAACCCCGAGATCGCCGCCATGCACGGCTATATAGATGAGGTCATACGTCCGGAGGCAACGAGAGAGCGCATCTACGCAGATCTGCTGATATGCCGGAGCAAGAAGGCTCTGGAGCACGTCAGCAAAAAGCACGGCAATATCCCGTTATAAGCATTAACCATACAGGCATTTCTCTTGTGAAGAAACCAAAGAGGACATCACGATGTGTGATGTCCCCTTTTTTATACCTCTTCTTCGCTTTCGTCCGTCGGCTCCGCGGTTTCCTCGGGTGCCTCCGTGGCTTCGCTTTCGATATCCGATATATCTATCTCGACTGCGATCTGACCTACGATATTTACTCCGTCGGGCGGTGAAAAGCTCACCGCGACGCTGTGAACCCCCTCTCCCAGAGTACCTATGTCTATGTATGCGCCAAGATCCTTTAAAGTGATATTCTTTAATTTTTCATCCGACCCGGAGAGCTCCACCTTGTATCTCTTATCCGGCTCGGTAAAGCTGACGGAATGCCCCTCAGGCATGTTTCTGACCTCTATATCCGCCCCGGTCAGATAAAATGTCCTCTCACCGCTCTTACCTATCTCACACCTGACAGAGATCACCGTTATCTCGTCCTCTATGATATAATCACTTCCAAGGTACGAGCTTATGTCTATCTCCTTCTCGACATCCGCCGTAGCTCCCTCTATGTCCACCTCTAGGGATATCTTAAGGTCGGATTTGAGCTTTTCGGGATCCTCTGCACTTACCTTTATCGTCTCGGGCTGTCTGTCCGTTTGTATCAGATGATATCCCTGCGCAGGCATACCGACCGTCTTGACCTCGACCGGTACATCCATCGTCTGTCTGACACTGACACTCACCTTGACATCCGTCTCCGAGAACGTGAGATTGGAGGCGTCTATGACATCTCCAACGCTGTCATAAGCCATAGGCTTCGCTCTGGTCGAGAACTTCTCCGTCTGTCCGTCAAGCTTTATGGTCACTCCGACATGATCTATCCTCTTCATCTTGGAGGCTCCGCCGGATACCTCGATGATATTGGGCTTTACGGTCACATCTCCGAGCACGTAGCCCTCTCCGAGGCTTCCCTCCTGATCGACAGAGACCTTGTATTTTTCCGTCACCCTGTCCTCGAGCTTTACCTTCAAAACGGCGTTGTTCCAATCGAGCTCATAGGGAACGTCATTGACGCTTTTGGTCAACTTGACCTGTATGTTGACCGCATTGACCGACGAGAGCTCCGCCAGATCCGCCGTCGCCTTGAAATCCTTGCTCCTAAGTCTCTCAACAACACTTCTCTTTGACGTAATGGTAACATCGACCGTATCTCCGCTCGCGATCTCATAGACCTGGTTCGCCGAGGTTATCGCCGTCTCGTTGAGTATCTCTACCGGTATCCCCTCAAACGTTCTCTTGGTCGTGGGGTCTATGATATTTATCACTATGAGCCAAAACAGTGCGGCAGCTATGATGGAAAGGAGCTTCCAGCCGACATTTTTAGTGAATATCTTTTTTATGGCATGCTTCATAGCTCATCCACCTCCTTTTCCCCGGAGGCATCATCTGAGTCCTGAAGCCTTTCCTTCTCCTCACGTTCAAGCCTCAATCTCCTTTTTTTCCTGGCCTGCCACCAGCGCGCTCTCTCCGCACCGCCCTGCTTGGCAGCCTCATCAAGCCGCAGCAAAAGCGTATCCGCGTCTATCTTGTGATAGAGCTTGCCGTCCATAGCCAGTGATACGGCTCCGGTCTCCTCGGAAACTATGATTGTGAGAGAATCGGAGACCTCACTGATGCCGAGTCCCGCCCTGTGCCTTGTTCCAAGCTCCTTGCTTACGCTTAGGTTGTTGGAAAGCGGCAGATAACAGGTCGCCGCAACTATCTGATCGTCTCTTAAGAGGACCGCTCCGTCATGCAGCGGCGTGTTGTGCTCAAAAATATTTACAAGAAGCTGTGAGCTTATGTCCGCATTTATCGGTATACCCGTTCTTTCGTACTCCCTGCACTGGATATCCTTTTCTATGACTATCAGGGCTCCCGTCTTGACTCTCGCCATATCGTAGGTTGCCTTGACTATACCCTGTACGCTTTTCGCGCTGAATCTTCTTGCTTTCTCCTTCGATGAATCAAGTGATATGTTCCTCAGCGGGTTTCGCCTTCCGAGATGCTCCAGGGCACCGCGGAGCTCGGGCTGGAATATAACGACCAGAGCGATCGCACCGATCACCATAACATTGTTGAATATCCAAACTATCACGTTCATCTCCAGTATGGTGGCAACGAGATAGAACAACGCAAGAAAGACCATTCCCTTCAGAAGGGTCCACGCGCGTGTATCCTTCACCCAGACAATGATATGATAGAATACGTATGCAATTAGCAGTATCTCCAGTATATCGATCACATCGACCCTGGGGATAGTGAGCTTTGCAACGTAATTTCTGAAAAATGAAATGATAATATCCATATCCAACTCACCCTTATTTATTTACTTATCCTTTTCCTGTCTCTCCTGCTCCAGAGCCTTTTCGACCTCCTCCTTGAGCTCTGCGGTGACCTCAGCCACCTCCTCAGGGAGTATCCTTGTCACGGTCTTGTCCCCTACCGCCACGTTGAACTTGGGTATGGCAGTCACATAGTAGTAGTACTCATCATCCTCAAACTGAAGTCTTCTCGTCCCGTGATAATCCAACGATATATACAGAAACTGGAACAGATACGCGATCCCCATGGTGACTATAACGAGCCCGGAGGTCAGCCACAGGTTCATCTCTAGCTCCCATATGATATTGCTTATCATCTCCAGTGTATATAAAACTATAGATCCGACAAGTATGGCTATCTGAGGAGAATGCCTGAAATTCATCCTTCTCAGTGTGTATATAACGATATAGGTTATCGTGTATACGATCAACGCCACCAAAAACGATCTGTTCTCCACCAGATAATTGATCAGATACTGCAGCGGCGCAAATATATTCGAGTCCCCGGCTATACGCTGAGCAGTCGCGGTATACTCCGCCACACCGTCAAGCGAGAACCTTATGATCACGCCCATTATCAGCGCCGGCACAAGCGAAAGCGAACCGAATTCCCCCGCAACAACAGGCACCGACAGCCCCATGTTGCACGCCGAAAGCGTCGGGACAGATATAAGCAGATACCACTGCTCCTTGACCTTTTGTCCGAACAGAAGGAAAAATATCGCTATCATGAGCAGCAGCGTTCCGGCGAGTATCGGCGAGACCGCCCAGACCTCCACGCCCACGACCAATACGATGGCAAGTATGGCTATGATATCGGTCACAAAGCCACATACCAGTGCCGTAACAGGGAATATCCAAAGCTTGTCAGAGAAAAATCCCTCCGGAAACTTGCTCGTCAAAAGCAAAAGACTCACAAGGACGATGATCCCCTTGAGTATACCTCGTATAAGGCGATAGTGTCTCTCGAAGAAATGACGTATCCGTCCACGCCATACCAAAAGTGTGGCCATCATACGCTCTCCTCCTTCCGCTCCGCCTCATATAGCTGCAGCAGCCTTGACAGAGTCTCCTCGTATTCGTTGACCCTGAGCTCTGATTCAGCGTACTCCCTACGGCTCCTTGCCGCGGTCACAACGAGAGCTATGATAAGTATTATCAGCCATACCACCAGTATGGCACTGATCATCAGAATGCGATTAATAGTGAAAAAGCCATCGGAAACGTATGAGCTCCATGGTATACGATCGATATAATAGAGCAAGACCATACATATGATCAGTATGCCCGCTGCTATCATCCCGGCTGCGGTACGCAAGGTCTGCAGACGCACATAATCCTTCATAGAGTACTTGGTACGCCTCAGATCCTCATCTCCCTTGCCGGACTCATAGTCGGACAGACGGATCATCTTCTTGATCCTTTCCTCACTTAACATCAAAACCCTCCATACCGGTCGCCATACTTCCGATCTCACTCATATATTCATAAAAGCTCATATTCATAAAAAACACATATAAAATCGTCTTCTCCTTAAGTATAACAAAGAAACGCCTTTGTCACAAGTGGAAATTTGACAATCTTTTTATGACGAGCGCGCCGAGCATCCCCACTGCAGCGCCGCTGATGATCCCGCTTATCCAAAGAATGACCATATAATAAAAGAGTGAGGAACTCTCCAGCACGAAATATGCCACAAGAAGCTGTCCCAGATTGTGAAGCACTCCCCCGCATACACTTACCGTAACCGTACCGGCACGGCATTTTTTCAGGACTATCATCCCGACCGTGCCAAGCAGTCCTCCCGCAAGGGAATACCACATGGAAAACAGGCTCCCAAAGGTAAGCCCTGTCAGAACTATCCTGATAAGGTTGATCACAAGGGCGTCCCCCACGCCAAGCCTGTACAGGGCTATGAGGACGACCACATTGGTGAGTCCCAGCTTTACTCCCGGAACAGCGATAAATACCGGTATCTGTGTTTCAAGCCACCCAAGCACGAACGCTGCAGCGACCAGCATCCCGCGCACGGCGACCTTTTTGGCACTGTTCACCCTCTCACCTCCCGGGATGTGCGCCGACGATGGCGTCCGGCTCTCCCGCCGCCTCTCCTTCGACTCTTATGCTCAGTCTGTGGGGCAGACAGATTATGCTCTCTCCGGTGTGGGATATCCTTCCCTGATCCACGCACAGTCTGTCAGGACAGTCGGCATACTCCATATACGCTTCTCCGTTTTCTATGACAAGCCGGTTGATGCCCCCTTCGGAGAGCTCCGGGGTGCTTACATCGTCCTCAGACTCCGTGACATAAGCCCTGCCGTCACGAATGCTTATATACACTCTCCTGTCCTCGTTCAGCGGATACCTGCAGACCGTACCTCCGTCATACGCTATGACCACGCTGCTCCCGGGGCTTTTCATAAAAAAATAGACCGAGATAAGAGCTGCCCCGACAAGGATCACCACAGCCCATATGATGACATCGATCCTGCGCAGACCCGCCTTTTTATCAGGATGTGTATCTGCATTGTTTATGCCAAGTTCATCATTTTTCATAATCAAATACTAAAAGTTGCGCCCGTTCCAGCCCCAATCGCTCACCTCACGATAGGTGACATAGACTCTGTCGCCGGGTATCTGAAGCTCCTCCTCCAGGATACGGCAAACCTCTCCGCTCATCTTCGAATACGCATCCGGTGATGCCTTGCCGTAGAGGCTTATTGCCACGTAAGCGCCCTTCTCTACCTTCTCTCCCGCAAAGTAAAGATCGTACTCATCATCAAACCCGACCATGAGGAAGCTCTCTCCCTTTCCAAGCACGCTTATCGCCTGACCGAGCTTTGACTTGATGGCATCTCTCTTCTCCCTTGAAACACTGACCGTTATCTTTGAGTCTATAAATGGCATCACTGACCCTCCTTTCATAATGCAAACACCTTCACGACATAAATATAAGTACATTATATCACACAGTACAAATGTATAGCAATACAAAAATCTTGTTGTTGCCATATCCCTGAAATTATGTTACGATAACCACATGCACTGCCATCACGGCTGCATATCAGGGAAATATACTGTTCCCTTAACTGTTGACAAGTTTTTATCGGAGATAAGCTCCGGACAGGAGGTGTTTATGTTTGAACAGGTAAAGCTCAACTACGACGCAGCAGGACTTGAACCGCAGATCGACGCTCAAACGATCGAGACCCACTACGGAAAGCACCACGCTCTCTACACCAAAAACCTCAACGAGGCTGCCGAAAAGGCAGGGCTGTCGGATCGCAGTATAGAAGAGATACTGGCAAGTCTTGACAGCGTGAGCGATGAAGCTCTCAGAAAGGCTCTCAGAAACAACGGCGGAGGCTACTACAACCACAACCTGTATTTTTCCACGCTCTCAGCAGAAAACAACAGTGAGCCTGTCGGCGATCTAAAAGTTAAAATTGATGAAAAATACGGAGATTTCGCCACATTAAAAGAAGAATTAACCAAATTGGCGCTTGGAACATTCGGATCCGGCTGGGCATTTCTCTCGGCTGACAGCTCAGGTGAGCTCATGACATCGTCTTGTCCCAATCAGGACAACCCGATAAGCGAGGGTACCGGCTTCACCCCGATACTTGCCATCGATGTTTGGGAGCACGCATACTACCTTAAGTACAAAAACCTGAGAGCCGACTACGTGGCAAAGCTTTTTGAGATCATAGACTGGAAGCTCGTCGAGGACAACTACCAAAGAATCATATCAAAAGGCTGACCAAGCCTTCTTAACGGGTGCGCCGCTCATTCTTACGGCGCACCCCGCAAGAATTTCCAAAATATCCACATATCTGTCCATATATTCCGAACCGATCACGTAAGCCTTGCGATGTATGAGTGACAGCTCGGTGCATCCGAGTATAACGACCTCTGCTCCCTCATCAAGCATACACCCGGTCAGTCTGTCAAGCTCATGTACCGCGCGCAGGCAGCCCTCCTTGGTATTTATATCACCGGTCTTGACATTATCGTAGATCAGGCTCATGACAGCCGCCTGTGATGAGGCGTCAGGCATTATCACCTCTATCCCCTTATCCTCAAAGCTCTTAGCGAGTATCCCGCTTTCATTGGTCCCGTCAGTGGCAAACACAGCCACCCTTTTTATACCTCTTCTTTCGACACTTCCCGCCACATCCGCACACAGCGGAAGTATACTGATCCCCACATGCTCCCGAAGCCTTTCATAAAAATACTG
>DMLD01000134.1 GCA_003453515.1 Lachnospiraceae bacterium | reverse complement strand
CGATTTCTGTAATGATCACCCTCGGGCGCGAGAAAAACCTGTGTTTTCCCCTTTAGCCTGCGAAAGCTCTTGCAATGCAGTATCCTGTCTCTGTCTCTCTGATAAACAGGTCTTAGGTCACACGGCTCCTCAAACTCATCTCGTCCCTTCGACGCATCGGAAAAGGACGCCATAGGGCTTAGCATACTGTGTTCTCTCTTTTCAAGCTCTTCACGGATCGTCATATCATTCCCCTAAAACAATATAATAATCAACACACCTGCAAATATAAAGTACAACACAAAAAAGGGATTTCCTTTTTTTTACTCGGAAATTTTGAGATTTTTTTGATTTTTTGAAAAAATACACCCACAGAAGTCCTGGCGATACAGCCCGTATTCCCTTGAAAGCTCGATGCTTCGCTGATATCCGCCCCTTTTCTTGAAATCAGAGGGCAGATAGGCTATGCCGTATTCAGAAGACATCTCCTCACCTATGCTCATCAAAAGATCGGCATCCTTGTGCGGACTGATTGACAGAGTTGTGCAAAAGTAATCAACACCTAGTCCGGATGCCATGACCGCTGTTTTTAACAGACGCAGATAAAAGCAGACCCTGCACCTTGCCCCTCTCTCGGGCTCCTTTTCGAGCCCCTTTACATTTTCCAGATAGACCCCGGGCTCATAGTCGGCATCTATCATCTTTATCTCGCTGCCGTATGAGACCTCGCTTAAATATCTTTTAAGCTCTTCCTTTCTCTTGATATACTCAGCCTCTTCGGTGATGTTGGGATTGTAAAACAGGATCGTTATATCAAAAAATCCGTGCAGATACTCCGTGACATAGCTTGAACACGGGGCACAGCACGCATGGAGCAAAAGACTTTTTTTGACGGCATTGTCAAAAACCGCCCCCGCCTTGACGGCATCAGCACCGTACAGTTCGCACAGTAGCTCATCCAGCTCATTTTGATAATTTCTTTTCACAGATCCACTCATAATTATCGGAGCCTCCCAAGACGAAGTGCGTTCATACATACCGTAAAGCTTGACAGGCTCATCGCAGCGGCGCCTATCATCGGACTCATCTCAATGCTGAATAGTCCCGCAGCCAACGGTATACATATAACATTGTAGAAAAATGCCCAAAACAGGTTTTCATGTATGTTCCTAAGAGTCTTTTTGCTTATATGATAAGCCCTTACAACATCCTTAAGTGAGCTGTTCATCAATACGATATCAGCGCTGTCTATGGCAACATCTGTCCCTGCGCCTATAGCTATACCGACATCCGCAAGCGTGAGTGCGGGAGCATCATTTATACCGTCTCCGACCATCGCCACTCTGCCCTTTTCCCTGATATCTCTGATCACACTTTCCTTGCCGTCAGGAAGCACGCCTGCCACCACATCGTCGACTCCCGCCGCATCTGCGATCGCACGGGCTGTTATCTCGTTGTCTCCGGTCAGCATCGTCACATGCAAGCCCTTAGCCTTAAGAGCTGATATCGCTTCCTGCGAATCCTCTCTAAGAGTATCTGCAACCGCAATGATACCGAGCAACTTTCCCTCTCTCTCGACAAGCACGGGAGTTTTGCCGTTTGCCGCATATTTATCTGTTATAGCTGTCAGACTAAGCGCACCCTGCCCGTCGGTATTTGCAACACCGGCCTTCTTGTCAGCCTCCGACAAAAACCCTGATATGTAGCCAACGCTCCCCGCGTGTACCGACTTAGAGTCAATCAAACCGCCAAGCCCGTTGCCTGCTGACGATCTAAACTCAGACGCCTCGTAAAAATCAGCATTATTTTCCTTAGCGTATCCTACGATCGCCCCTGCAATAGGGTGCTCCGATTTGCTTTCAAGCGAAGCGGCTACCCTGATGAGCTCGGACTCGTCACATCCAACCGGATATATATCCGTCACCCTCGGCTCACCCGATGTGATAGTCCCTGTCTTATCGAGTACAACATGGGTCACGCGCCCCATCATCTCGAGCGCTTCACCCGTTTTAAAGAGTATCCCCTTTCTTGCGCCCACTCCGTTTCCTACCATGATCGCAACAGGTGTCGCAAGTCCCAGAGCACACGGACAGGATATGACAAGCACGGATATAGCTCTTGCAAACGCAAAGGTAAGCTCCCTGCCTGCTATCAGCCATCCTGCAAATACCACGAGCGCTATCGCTATGACGACCGGGACAAATACCCCCGAGACCTTGTCCGCAATCCTGGCAATGGGAGCCTTGGTCGCAGCGGCATCGGAGACCATTTTTATGATCTTGGCAAGCGTGGTATCCTTGCCAACCCTTGTCGCCCTGCACTTCAGAAATCCCGACATATTGACAGTGGCGGCACTGACTGTATCATCCTTTTTCTTGTCGACCGGTATGGACTCACCCGTCAGTGCGGATTCGTTGATCGCTCCCTCTCCCTCTATGACAAAGCCGTCCACCGGCACAGTCTGTCCGGGCTTCAGTGTAAAAACATCTCCGATGACGACCTCATCTATCCCAACTCTTGTCTCCTCGCCGTTCCTGATCACGACCGCAGTTTGCGGCGAAAGCTTCATCAGGCTCTCGAGTGCGCCGGTCGTCCTTCCCTTAGATATCGCTTCCAACAGCTTCCCGACGGTTATAAGTGCAAGTATCATCGCCGCGGACTCAAAATACAGGCTGTCATGGTACAGACCCATGAGTTCCGAATTTGCGGCACCGTCCGTGATCATCCCACTCATTATAAATATGACGATCAAGCTCCACACAAACGACACACCCGAGCCCAAGGCAACAAGTGTATCCATGTTCGGCGACAGATGAAGCGCCGCTCTGAAGCCGCTTATAAAGAATTCCCTGTTTATGATCATAACTATGATCGTAAGCAGCATCTGGACAAGCGCCAGCCCTATGTGATTATGTGAAAAAAATGCCGGCAGGGGAAGCCCGAGCATATTGTGTCCCATAGTGATATACATGAGGACCATCAAAAATACCAGCGAGGATATAAGTCTTTTTTTCAGCCTTTTTATAGTATCCTTCTGATATCCGCCCTCCGGGCTGTTGGCGATGCCATCGGACGAGGTCGCAGAGCCCTGCTTTTCTTCCCCGCCCTTAAGGCTTGCTCCGTATCCCGCTCGCTGCACGGCGTTTATGACAGCCTCAGGTGATACATCACCCTCAACTCCCATGGAATTTGTAAGTAAACTAACTGAGCAGGATGCGACACCCGGCACCCTGCTCACAGCCTTTTCAACGCGCGCCTGACAGGCTGCGCAGCTCATTCCCGTAACATTGT
>DMLD01000188.1 GCA_003453515.1 Lachnospiraceae bacterium | reverse complement strand
TGCGATAAAAAAGGTCTCTCGCACTTCGCAAAAGACCAATTTTGGATACATATGTGTCATGTTCAATAGCTCAGCTTCCGGCTGCCGCGCCCGAAGCCGAAACTGATGAGCCGGATGCAGCCTTGATCTCACGATCCATCCTCTGATAGAGCTGCTTAAACGTAGGATCTGCGGCAAGAGCATCGTCCAACGCCTTCTGTACCTCATCCACAAGCTGCTTAAAGCCCTCATTCTGATCTGCCGACTGCAGGAAATTCTCCTGTACCTCGTCCAATGCACTGAAATATATTATGTACTTATTGTCCGAGGTCATCGTTACGTAAAACGCCGTAAGCGACGGGGCAAGTGTCTCTATATTTTTGAGCTTCATATCATACTTGGCGTACACCCTGTAGCCGTTGCCCTCGGGAGACTCAATGACATAGCAGTTTATGTTTTGATAATCCTCAACATAGGCAGCCATGGCAGAGAACTTGGCACGGTCGATCTGATTGACGTCACTGACTATGGATTCAAACGCCTCCATGTCAACTGTTTTCTTTGCAGTGAAATACTCCGTGATCAGATTGTTGATCTCGGGGTTTTCATTCAGGAGCAGATCCGCATCGGATGCCTTCTCTCCTCCTTTTCCTCCCGGTATAAGTGTAAGTATGAAAAATCCGAGCAGCAGCGTAGCCACGGAAATTATGATTATCAGTTTTTTATATTGCATCTTCATAGGATATCATTCCTTTATTATCTTTATAGTTATAGTCTTTGTCATAATATACGCACCTGGGGGGACTCGAACCCCCGACCTCCGGCTCCGGAGGCCGGCGCTCTATCCAACTGAGCTACAGGAGCACATCAAAGGAAACACTGAAAAATCAGTGTTTCCTTGATTATTATAACCAATTAATCTTGATTTGTAAAGCTAAAAATAAAATCGCTTATCCTGTCTACTGTAGTAGTAAGACCTGTCTGACAGAATCTCCTCATCCAAAACCGTACTTTCGTTGATCTGCTTGATCGTGTCATCGAGTATCGCCTTGTTAGCTATTATTCCTTCCGGCACAAATATGAGCTCATGGACCGAGCTCGGTATCATATAGAAATTCTCCCCGAAGTGTCCGACTATGTCATCGACGGACGTTTCATACAACACGGATGTAGCTCCGAAGATGTTTGATGAGTTGGACAAAACCATCATACCGGGATCCTCGGGCAGCTCATCATCTGACCCGAGAAGCTTTGAAAGCGTATTGCTCATGGATTCGAGCCTTACCGGAAAGAGCTTCGGAGTGTTGACCTTAGCAAGCTCCATAAGCTCACCGGTACTTACTCCCCACCCCTTGAAGAACCTATCATCGATCTTTATCGATTCGATCCCGTTCTCATCAATATGACATATGATATAGAACACAACAGCGAGATCCAAGTATTCTTCAGACGGAGTATTTTTAAGATATTCGTAATTCCTGACCTTAGATATAAGCCTGTAGACGATCCTGTCCTTACATTCCTCAAGCTCGATCATTTTCATAAATTCATATTTTGACATAGAAACTCCCTTCCCATTGTCAAAATACGTTCATATCGTGTGAACATGATAACAAACTTTTTGAAAAATTGCAAGAGCTTTCTGCTTCTATTAGTCCTCGTCCAACTCGTCCCTGCTCACTGCCCTGCCGTCTCTCCACAATCTTTCAAGATCGTAAAACAGTCTGTCCTCTTTTGTAAAAATATGTACGATCACATCCCCGTAATCCAAAAGTATCCATGTCGAGTTCTTGTTCCCCTCGATCCTCTTTGTGTCGTATCCGGCCTCATACATACGCTGCTTTACCTGCTCCAGCATTGCGTTCATCTGATTCGGATTGTCTGCGCTGGCTATGACAAGATAGTCTGATATCACGGATATCTCGTCTATTTTTAATACCTCTATATCGTAGCCGAGCTTTTCATCCAGTGCATCGTATGCCACCTTTGCCATTTTTCTTGAAGCCTCATTCATTTTTATTCTCCATTCTCCATATAATAATGCATCGTCTCTTTAGACGCCTCATCGATCACGCGCCCTGTTTCCTTTAGATATGCGATAGTGTTGTCTATAACATCGATAAGCACCCCGTCCAGATCGTGCTTCACACGCCTTCTCAGATCAAAAAGCGGATGGATCGCACCGGGTATCACTCTTCCCGGCTCTATGTAATCGGCGACATAAATTATCTTTTCAAGCGTGCTCATACCGGGTCTTCCCACAGTATGAAGCCTGATCGCCGATAATATCTCCTCGTCCTTCACACCGTATCTGTGAGCAGCCAGATAAGCGCCGAGCTTTCCGTGAATCAGAGCAGGATTGGCTCTCTCCGTGTCGGTCAGGGCTATGCCGTATTCATCACAGAGCTCTATTTGCTCCTTATCGGTGTAGTACTTCGCGCAATCGTGCAGCAGTCCCGCGATATAAGCCCGGCTCGGAAGCGTACTGTCATCTCCCGAATACAGATTTCCGAGCATCCTCGCTGTGTCCGCGACACCTAAGGTGTGCTTGTACCTTTTGGGTCTGAGTGTTGATTTCAAGCATCTTTTCAGATCCTTTTCCGGAGGTATCCACTTATACACGAGTGGCTCATGACCGTACAAGCCATGCAGCAGGATATACTTCCAAACGCGCCTCGACAGACTCTCCGTCAGACTCTCGTTTTCTCCGCCGCGAAGCCTGTTCCTGATATCGGTCGATGATATGCCCGCATAGCTGTCCTTCAGATCAAGAGGAATGAACTCGGCGTCGAATTTTTCACTCATTTTTTTGCAGAGGTCCTTTAGCTCGACAAAGAACATTCCCACTCTCGGAAAGGCGATAATCGAAGCAAAGCTGACGATCTGCTCGGGATTTCTCCACGTATCAAAGGTGTTTAACGAGTCTCCCCCTATGATGAAAAACAGCCTGTCGTCCTTATGCTCAGCCTTCAGCTCCTCAAGTGTCTTGTAGGTGTAGCTGATGCCGCCCTTTTTCATCTCGTAGTCGGAAAAATGTACCCGTTCATCATCCATACTGTCGATGAGAAGCTTTACCATCCGCTTTCTGTGAGGATCACTCACATAGGATCTTGCGGATTTATG
>DMLD01000183.1 GCA_003453515.1 Lachnospiraceae bacterium | reverse complement strand
AGATCCTCATCACGAAAGCATCTTGCTATCTGAAAATATCTGTCATATCCGGAGCACATCAAAAGCTGCTTAAAAAGCTGGGGGCTTTGCGGCAATGCATAAAAGCTTCCCGGATGGACCCTGCTTGGCACAAGGTAGTCCCTCGCTCCCTCGGGAGTTGACTTGGTCAGCATGGGTGTCTCTATCTCTATAAAGCCTTCTTCGGATAAAAATGATCTGACCTCCATACACACCTTTGATCTCAGCATCAGATTCTTTTGAATATCAGGCCTTCTTAAGTCAAGATATCTGTACTTTAATCTGACCTCATCCTTTGTTTTTGAATTCTCTTCGATAGGGAAAGGCGGTGTTTCTGATTCTGACAAAATCCTCAGATCCCTTGCTATAACCTCAATGGAGCCTGTCTTTAGATCTTCATTGACTGCGCCGCCTCGTTTTGCCACCTCGCCTGTAACCGCGATGACATATTCGGCTCTTATATGCCCCGCTCTCTCAAAGCTGTCTTTTCCAACCTTATCCTCTTCAAAAAGGATCTGGAGCAGTCCGCTTCTGTCCCTAAGGTCAACAAAACAAAGACCTCCTTTGTTACGATTCTTCTGTACCCATCCCATTACTGTTACTGTTTCGCCGATATTGTTCTCAGTTAACTCGGCACATCTGCACGTCCTGTGCAGCCCTTTCATTGATTCAGCCATTACATAAACCTCACTAACTTATATTTATGGAAATGCTGATATGATCAGTATTTCCTTACTTGCCAAACACTTCCTCTATTGCTGTATATCCTTCAGCCTCCAGCTGTTCCTTCTGGAACTTTTTATTCTTCTTCATGCGCATCACTGAAACCCTCTTGCCCTCTTTTCTGAGAGCGTTCGCCTTCTCTATGGTTTCACGCACCTGCTCGGGGGAACACTTTTTTTCAAGCAAAAATGCCACCTTCTCGCTCTTTGAGGGTATCTTGTATTCTCTCTCCATAAGGAGCATGGCGATCCTCTCAAAGCCTATCGAGAAGCCGCACGCCGGTGTATCCTGTCCCAAAAATCTCCCAACCATGGTATCGTATCTGCCTCCGCCGCCAACGGAGCCACCATATTCATCCATGGATATCTCGAATATTGGTCCGGTATAGTAGCTCATACCGCGCACCAGCGTCGGATCAAATCTTACATTCAGCTCGGCATTCCCGGTGCCTGTTGTCACGGATATGATCTCAGTCAGATTATCAAGCACTCCCTCCTCCAAGCTCTCACCAAGCTTTTTGGCCAGCTTTTCAAGCGCAGATACACTGTCCGCTCTGTCACCGTTTATCTCATCTGAAGCAAATATCTCCATGCATTTTTCCACAGAACCGGCATCATAGCCTGATTCTATCAGTTCCTCCCTGACTCCGTCAAGTCCTATCTTATCCATCTTGTCAAGTACGATGAACACATCATCATACTTATCCTCCGGGAACGAACAATATTTTGCTATGCCCTTAAGTATCCTTCTGTCATTTATCCTTATTGTATATTTTTTAAAATCAAGCCGGCCCAGCACCGTGCTCATCGCGAGTATCAGCTCTATCTCAGCAAGATTCGACGCCTCGCCGAGCACATCGATATCACACTGCATAAACTGACGAAATCTCCCTCTTTGAGGACGATCGGCTCTCCAAACATTACCAAGCTGCATTGCCTTAAACGGCGAGGGCAGCTCCGCCTGATTGTTTGAATAGTATCTGACCAACGGTATCGTCAAGTCAAATCTCAACCCTCCGTCCACAAGGTCTGACTCATCCCTTGCAGTCTCAAGATTTAGCTTTTGACCTCTTTTAAGGATCTTAAAAATAAGCTTTTCGTTTTCTCCGCCGTGACCGCCGGTCAGGTTTTCTATCGGCTCAACAGCAGGAGTATCGATCTGCGAAAAGCCAAAGGACGAATATGTATCGCGGATAACCGACAGTACATACTCTCTGATCTCCATCTCGTTTGGAAGTATATCTCTCATGCCTGTTGTAGGCTTTTTCTTCAGTGCCATATCTTTTCCTTTCTCTCTATCATCTCATCTATTCTTGATATATAATCCTCAACGCTTTTGACATTCTCTATGCGCTCCATCCTTATGCTTTCGTGCGGAAAATGTCTTCCAAAGCGCGCCGTTTCATACTCATCTTCTTCGACCGGCTCATAGGTCATATTCGCCGATGCCGTCAGCGGTATACCGGTATCTCCCGCGGCATCGCTTCGTCCGCTCTCACCCTCGGCATAAACCATGTGCTTTGATGAGCCGGCGGCGCCATACGCTATGATATCCTCCAGCTCCTCCATCATAAAAATGTTGTACAGACACTCCTTGCCAAGCCTTGCGTATGCAACATTTTCCTGATTGGTGTTTCTCGTAGCGCCCAGAGTATTTTTCTGACGATACATATAATAGGGCTCGTATCCGTGCTGCTTCAGATAATCGTAGCTTCCCTTTTGGAGCACCGGGATCAGTGTTTCCTCGGGTCTTATAAATCCGCCCGTCTCCATCTGCTCCCGCCTCAGTCTCGAAGCCCTCTTGATGACCAGTGTATGCACGGTTATGCTGTCGGGTCCCAGATCGTATACCTGATTCAAAGTGTTGTAAAAATCGACCTCATCCTCCTCGGGCAAGCCCACGATCAGATCCATATTTATATTTTCAAAGCCGACCTCTCTTGCAAGCCTGAACGCCTCCCTGACCTGTTCAACAGTATGCGTTCTTCCCAGTCGCTGCAGCGTATCCTGGAGCATGGACTGCGGGTTGATTGAAACCCTGTTGACTCCGAATTCTTTCAGTATCTCCAGCTTTTCTCTCGTGATACTGTCGGGTCTTCCTGCCTCAACCGTAAACTCGATGACCTCGTCCATCGGGAGCGTCTTCCTTATGATCTCCATAAGTCTTTGCAGGTTTTTCTCGTCCAGTGAGGTCGGTGTTCCTCCGCCTACATATATGCTGTGCAGCTTTCTTTTGCTCCGTTGGGAATTCACAAATCTTTTATTAAATCCCATCTCTTTTTCCAGGGCACCCAGATAATCACCGATCCTGTCCGTATATCTGTCGACCGGATAGGAGGAAAAGGTACAGTACTGACATATCGACGGGCAAAACGGTATCCCCACATACACGCTGTATCCGTTTCGAAGATCAAGATCCTTGGTCACATGGTGCTCGTTTACCGCAACATCCAACACAAGCTCTGCCTTCTCCGGATATACCAGATAGTCATCCATCAATACCTCAAAGGACTCCTGCCTCGAATTCGTCTCCCTCAGAAGCTTCGTTGCTATCTTCGCCGGTCTGATACCGGTAAGTATCCCCCACGGCAACACGGAGTGGCTTCTCTTCGAGAAAAATCTGTAGACCTCTCTTTTTACCGACTCCTTGTCATAAGGAGACAGCTCTGTCTCAAACTCGACCTTATCATTATATGTGATGCGGATAGGGTAATCACTCCTGCCCATCCACTCATCAAGCGGCACGACCTCACAATCCCTGTCGGGATAAAAGCTGTTCGCCAAAGTTTTCAGATCATATGCGAACTCCCCTCCGTTATGAACGGCATCGCCCTTGATCTCAATAGTTATCATTTTTTGTTACCTCATTACCTGTTAAATAATACTGTCTCACACCCTGTTGATACTTATCTGCCGACCGCAGAATTTAAGTTAGTTTCATAGGGACTGTCGAAAGCGTCGGTGCGCAGCGTTGGTATTTTCAACGCGTGCACCGCTACGGTTTCGAATGGCGCAAGCGGATCCCGTAGAAACAACTTAAATTCTGCGGTCAGCTGTTACTATGCGTATGGGTTATTAGCTGCCTCATACCCGACATCACTCACCGGACCGTGCCCGGGAAATATCCTCGTCTCATCGGGCAGCGTAAGTATCCTCTCCCTGACGGACATAAGTATCTCCCCCATATTTCCAGTGGGCAGATCAGTCCTGCCTATCGACTCCATAAAAATGGTATCCCCGGCAAACAGGAGCCCCTCATCCTCCAGATAGTAGCAGCACCCGCCCTTGGTGTGCCCCGGCGTGTGTATCACCCTAAAATCCATCCCCGCCACAGACAGTAGTTCTCCGTCATGTACGGTAAACTCAGGCTCTATGGCAGTTCCGCGCCCCATCATCCCCATGGAGCCGTTCATCATGGGATCGGATATCAGATCCATTTCCTTATCAAGAATGTATACCCTTCCTCCGAGCCTTCCGGTCAGCTCCGGCACACCCTCAAAATGATCAAAGTGTCCGTGAGTAAGCAGTATGGAATCGAGCGTTAGTCCCTCATCCCTGATCACATCCGCTATCCTGTCACCGTTGTCGCCCGGATCGATCACCACACAATCCTCCCGACCCTTTTTATGAACAAGATAACAGTTGGTCCCGACAGGTCCGACCACCATCATTTTTATGATAATATCAGTATCAGCCATTGGTACTCCTCTCGATATCGTTCACGGATTCTATCTGCTTAAGCTTTCTGACAAGCTCATCAAGCTGCGCCACGCGGTGTATCTCAAAGCCCACAGTTATAGTGGCCTTCTCCTGCTTGTTTGTTCTGACATTCATCGAGCGCACATCGATATGGTTCTCGGTAAATATCCTCGAGACATCCATGAGCACCCCGCTTCTGTTGTTGCAGTAAATGATGATCTCTACCGGATATGTTCCTTCGCCCTCTCGTGCATTTTCGGACCACTCTGCCTCTATCAGGCGGTTCCTCTCAGCATCCGGAAGGTGTATCATGTTCACACAATCGGTACGGTGTATGGAAATACCTCGCCCTCTCGTGACAAACCCGACTATCTCGTCTCCCGGCACAGGTGAGCAGCATCTGGAAAAACGAACCGCAAGGTCATTTAAGCCCTCAACTATGATCCCGCTCTTTGATTCAAGTGCCTGTCTGGTCTTGTCGAGCCCGGCGTGCTCCCTTGCCTCCCTTGCCTTTTCCACGACCTCGATGACCTGTTCGTCGGAAACTATTCTGTTATAAAAATGGTTGTATCTTTCCTGAAGCTTCTCTACGACCTGACCTTCCTTCAGCCCGCCGTGACCGACCGCTGCGCATATGGCATCCCAGTCACTGAAGCCGTATTTTTGCAAAACAGCATTGACCACATCCGGCTTCATCAGATCAGACAGCACCACTGCGTGTTTTTTGCAGTAGGCATTTATCATATCCTTGCCCTTTTCTATGTTTTCTTCCTTGAACTGCTGTCTGAACCACTGGTTTATCTTGTTTCTTGCCTGGGTACTCTTTACTATCTTCAGCCAGTCGCGCGACGGCCCTTTGGAGTTTTGGCTGGTGATGATCTCGATACGGTCACCGTTTTGTATCACGTAGTCATTGTTGACGATGTTGCCGTTTACTCTGGCTCCGACCATGCGGTTACCGACTGCCGTGTGGACGGAATAAGCAAAGTCGATCGGCGTCGAGCCTGTTGGCAGCGTCTTGACATCTCCGTCGGGAGTGAAGCAGTATATACGGTCGGAAAACAGATCCAGATCGCTCTTGATTATGCTCAAAAACTCCCTGTTGTCATCCATATCATGCTGCCACTCGAGAATACGCCTGAGCCAAGCCATCTTCTCTCTCTCGCTGTCGTCGAGCGAGCGGTCTGACGAGCCTCCTGTCTCCTTGTACTTCCAGTGGGCGGCGATACCGTACTCTGCCGTCCTGTGCATCTCATAGGTTCGTATCTGTATCTCAAAGGGCTGCCCGTCCGGACCTATCAGCGTCGTGTGAAGCGACTGATAGTTGTTCGGCTTAGGCATCGCGATATAATCCTTGAACCTTCCCGGGATCGGCTTGTACATCTCATGTATGATACCGAGTGCCGTATAGCATTCCTGATCCGTATCAACGATAATGCGGATCGCGAACAGATCATATATCTGATCCAGGGTCTTGTCCTGGGTCACCATTTTTCTGTATATACTGAAAAGGTGCTTCACTCTCCCGTCTATGGTCGCGTGTATGCCGTTGGCGTCGAGATGGGTACCGACCTCCTCCATGATATCCTGAACAAAGTTGCTCTTGGTCTTTTTGAGCTCGTCAAACTCTGCCTTTAGCTCCCTGTATTCCTCGGGCTCGAGATACTCCAGCGCAAGGTCGTCAAGCTCGACCTTTACCTTGGATATACCGAGCCTGTCTGCCAGAGGCGAGTAGATATCCATGGTCTCTCTGGATTTTTCCTTCTGCTTCTCGGGAGGCATAAACTGCATGGTACGCATGTTGTGAAGCCTGTCGGCAAGCTTGATTATGATGACCCTGATATCGCTTGCCATGGCGAGAAACATCTTGCGCAGGTTCTCTGCCTGGACCTCCACCTTGTCGGCGGAGTAGTTCAACTGGGTCAGCTTGGTCACGCCGTCAACTAAAACCGCCACCTCCTCCGAGAACTCTCTTGTTATATCCTCGATCGTATACTCGGTGTCCTCCACCACATCGTGAAGAAGACCGCCTATGATGGTTTCCTTGTCCATCTCCAGCTGTGCCAGTATAATCGCCACGCATACCGGATGTGTCAGATACGGCTCACCGGATCGCCTCTTTTGGTTTGCATGAGCCTTCTTGGCAAGTTCATACGCCTTCCTGATCTGCTTAAGGTCTCCGGACGGATGGTAGCCCGATACCGTCTTTTCGAGTATCTTGTACAGATCGTCGGGGTCCGTAAAGTTGGGTGGTATCTGCTCATTTGAAAGCTCACCCGTATCAAAGCCTCCGGGCACCAGCGTTGAGAGGGTCGCTTCCTTGGCACTGATCTCTTTGACGGTGTTTGCCTGCGCAGCAGCCTTAGCGTTCTTCTCCGCATTTTTCTTGAAAAACAGCTCCATGGCTTACCCTCCCTTCTCTATGATAAATAAGTATATATGTGCATCCTTAAGACACTTTAACAAACATAATATCACGACTGTGGTTTTTTTTCAACCGTTGACCAAAATTTTCTTTTCTTTTTATCAAAAATGTGATATAATCGATTTGACAATGAACTTGGAGCGGCATCATTGTCACGAAAGAGGACCAACATCATACTGCGCGCTCCGGATTGGAGGATATTATGCTTTTAGTAGATCATGAGATCAAGATCCCATCCAAGGTGAATCCGGCACTCAAGCTCCGCGTACTCAAGGGGCATTTTGCCACGATCCACTCACATATCAACTGCTACATCGATATGACCATGCTGAAGACCCGCCAGAGCGAGGCTGAGGAAGTCGCAAAGGCGATGGCTGCAGACTATCAGTACAACAAGCCCATAGACAC
>DMLD01000137.1:9109-12440 GCA_003453515.1 Lachnospiraceae bacterium | reverse complement strand
ACTGCAAGGTCTACATGGTCAAGGTTTCCTACGAGCAGAAGCCGTTCAGACGCGAGGTTATGAGAACCTACGGAGCATCGGTGGTTCCGTCTCCGTCGGAGACGACCGAGGTCGGAAAGAAGATCCTCAAGGAGCACCCGGGAACCACGGGAAGTCTCGGATGTGCCATTTCCGAGGCGGTAGAGGTCGCAGGTCGTGATCCGGGCTACAGATATGTGCTCGGAAGCGTGCTCAACCAAGTGCTGCTTCATCAGTCGGTGATCGGACTTGAGACCAAGGCGGCTCTCGAAAAATATGATATAAAGCCGGATATCATCATAGGCTGTGCAGGAGGCGGATCAAACCTCGGCGGACTTATCTCACCGTTCATGGGCGAGAAGCTGAGAGGTGAGGCCGACTACCGCATCGTCGCCGTAGAACCGGCATCCTGCCCGAGCTTTACGAGAGGTACCTACGCATATGACTTCTGCGACACGGGTATGATCTGTCCTCTTGCAAAAATGTACACGCTGGGATCAAGCTTCATCCCGTCGGCAAACCATGCGGGCGGACTTCGCTTCCACGGTATGAGCCCGGTACTTTCAAAGCTCTATCACGACGGATACATGGAAGCGATCAGCGTAGAGCAGACGGCAGTATTTGAGGCTGCGGAGCAGTTCGCGAGAGTAGAGGGTATACTCCCCGCACCGGAGAGCTCACATGCCATCCGCGCAGCCATAGACGAGGCGTTGAAATGCAAGGAAACAGGTGAAGAAAAGACCATCGTATTCGGACTTACCGGAACGGGTTACTTTGATATGGTCGCATATGAGAAGTTCAATGACGGAGAGATGACCGACACCATCCCGACCGACGAGGAGATCGCTGCATCCATAGCAAAGCTTCCCAAAGTTGATTAATATGAAAACACATTATGCAACTCAATTTGATAAGATGACCCGCATGCCGGTGGAGAGGCTTGTCCTGATCATGGGACTGCCTACTACCATAAGCATGCTGGTCACCACTTTTTATAATCTGGCAGATACATATTTTGTCGGTAAGCTTGGGACATCGGCTACCGGTGCTATAGGGATCGTGTTCCCACTGATGAGTGTGATCCAGGCGATAGGCTTTATGCTCGGTCAGGGGGCCGGAAGCAATATATCAAGGCTTCTTGGAGCAAGGGATCACGAGAAAGCGGGTATATTCGGATCGGTCAGCTTTTTTGTATGCCTGAGCTTAAGTGTATTTTTTATGATCGTGGGGATCATTTTTATAGAGCCGCTGATGGTGTTGCTCGGAAGCTCCGATACAATACTTCCGTATGCAACGACCTACGGGAGATTTATCCTGATGGCGGTTCCCGCGATGATGTGCTCATTTGTCCTAAACAACATGCTGAGGTTTGAGGGCAGGGCGAGTCTGGCGATGATCGGGCTGATACTCGGCGGACTCCTGAATGTCATCGGAGACTGGATCACCATATCCCTGCTGGGTATGGGGATAGAGGGCGTAGGCCTGGCAACCATGCTGTCAAACTATGTTTCGATGAGCATACTTCTCTCCATGTTTTTGCGCGGGAAGACGATGACGAAGCTTCGCATAAGCTGGCTTAGGATGCTATGGAAAAGACCGGAGGACACATCGGGCGATCCTGAGAAGCTCAAGACGGATGCAGACGACACTGACGGGAGATCAGTCGCGTCACATCCGTATCTGCTCAGTATAATACTTATCGGGCTTCCGTCGCTTGCCAGACAGAGTATGTCGGCGATATCCACTGCGATCATGAATATTTTTGCAAGACCTTATGGTGATGCGGCGATAGCGGCCATGAGTATCGTCATGCGTATAGCGTTTATGCTGTTCGCTGTGGGACTTGGCATAGGACAGGGGTTTCAGCCGGTATGCGGGTTCAACTACGGAGCAGGCAAATACGACCGCGTGAGAAGAGCGGCCATATTTACATGGATATTCGGAACGATCGTGTTGACGGTTTTTGTCGGTTTCGGATGGATGTTTGCCGAGGATTGGATACGGTTGTTCAGAGACGACCCCAAGGTTTTGGAGATAGGTCTTCCCGCACTCAGATACCAGATGATGTCCCTGGTGATAGTCCCGATAGGAGTGGTCAGCAATATGCTTTTCCAGAGTATCGGAAAAAGCGGGAGAGCGCTGTTTTTATCGTGCCTTAGAAACGGCATCTGCTACATACCGGTATTGATCGCTACGGGATCTGTTTTGGGGCTGTTTGGCATACAGATCGCTCAGCCGATATCGGATGTGCTCACGGCGATGATCTCGCTGCCATTTTTCCTGTCGTTTATGAAAATACTTAAGGAGAGTGCGACCACGGCGGTAAACTGAGCACATTGGAATGTGTAAGTATTTGCGAAGACCACATCAGATTTTTCTTGAAAAACACGAGACTTTGTGCTAAAATAGTTTTCGTATAAGCTTATAGTAGATCAAAAGCGCATCAGTGAGAGTTTCACTATAATATGTGTTTTCGGTCAATTGAATAATTGGAGCTTAACATGTACGACAAAACATCATTGAAGGCCGAGGATTTCATCAATCACGAGGAGATCCTGGCAACGCTTGAATACGCTGATAAACATAAGGACGATATGCCCCTCATCCGCGAGATACTTGACAAAGCCCGCGAACGAAAGGGACTCAACCACCGCGATGCCTCTGTGCTCTTGGCGTGCGAGGATCCCGAGGTCGTTGACGAGTGCTACAGGCTGGCAAAGGAGATAAAGCAGGATTACTATGGCAACAGGATCGTCCTTTTTGCACCTTTATATCTTTCAAACTACTGTATCAACGGGTGTCTGTACTGCCCGTATCACGGGAAAAATAAAAGCATACGCCGGGTCAAGCTGACTCAGGAGCAGATAAGAGATGAGGTCATCGCCCTTCAGGACATGGGACATAAGCGTCTTGCGATCGAATCGGGCGAGGATCCCAACATGAATCCGATTGAGTACATACTCGAGAGTATAGATACCATCTACAATATCCACCATAAAAACGGCGCGATACGACGTATCAATGTCAATATCGCAGCGACAACAGTTGAAAACTACAAAAAGCTTAAGGACGCCGAGATAGGGACCTATATCCTTTTTCAGGAGACATATAATAAAAAATCCTATTTAGAGCTCCATCCGACCGGACCCAAGCACGACTACGACTACCACACCGAGGCCATGGACAGAGCCATGGAGGGCGGTATCGACGACGTTGGACTGGGAGTGCTCTACGGACTTGAGCTGTATCGATATGAATTCGCAGGCGTCCTCATGCACGCGGAGCATCTCGAGGCGGTACACGGCGTGGGACC
>DMLD01000137.1:0-8939 GCA_003453515.1 Lachnospiraceae bacterium | reverse complement strand
GCGGTGCCCTACACCGGGATGATCATCTCGACCAGAGAGTCACAGAAGGTCAGAGAGATGGTTTTGCCGCTGGGTATCTCGCAGATAAGCGGCGGTTCGAGGACAAGTGTCGGCGGATACGCCGAGGAGGAGCTGCCGGAGGATAACTCGGCGCAGTTCGATGTCAGTGACCGCAGATCGCTGGATGAGGTCGTGAGATGGCTGATGGAGCTGGGCTATATACCGAGCTTTTGCACCGCCTGCTACAGGGCGGGACGCACGGGCGACAGATTCATGGAGCTTTGTAAAAATATGCAGATACTCAACTGCTGTCACCCCAATGCGCTTCTGACACTTAAGGAGTATTTGGAGGACTATGCAAGCGAGGAAACGAAAAGGCTCGGCATGGAAATGATAAAAAAAGAAGTAGAGGTGATACCGAACGAGAAGGTTCGGAAGAAGACAGCCGACTACCTGAATGATATAGTTTCAGGGGGGAGAGACTTCCGCTTCTGAGCCGATATAACCATCTGGTCCTATATCAACTACATACCAGGTTCCATTGCATCCGTAACTGAGGAGATCGCCGCGCAGAGTGCGTCTCTTTAGGAAAAATCGGATCATATAGATACACAGTAAGGGAAACTGTCAACAGGGCATTTTTACAGAAGGAGGATTAAAGATGGGTTTTATTCAGGCATTTATCGGAGCAGCAGGAGGAACACTTGCAGATCAGTGGATCGACGTGATCGTGCCGGCAGATGCACCGGCAACGGCAGGTGTCATCCCTGCGGTGCAGATGGGTCAGAACGCGGGGCGCGGATCCAACACCAAGGGCTCTGAGGGGATCATCACCAACGGAAGCAAGATCCGTATTCCGGACGGATACGCGCTTATCACACTTCAGGACAATATGATAAGCGGATTTATCTCCGAGCCGGGCGGATACACATTCACAACGGATGATCCGCAGGCAAAGTCTATCTTCACCGGAGGAGGACTTGTCGATGGCATCATCAAGCAGGCGTGGGAGAGATTTAAGTACGGGGGTGTTCCCGGATCAAGTCAGCAGGCTATTTTTGTAAATATCAAGGAGATTCCGAACAACCGCTTCGGTACTCAGTCAGAGATCTACTGGGATGATATGTACATCAACGCTCAGGTAGGTGCGATGGTTCGCGGTACATACACACTCAAGATCACGGATCCGATCACATTTTTAAAGAACTTTGTACCCGTGTCGTATGTGACAGGCGGAGAGATCTATGATTTCGCTGATATGGACAATGCTTCGGTAGAGCAGCTCTTTACCGAAGTGGTCGGTTCACTCGGAGCAGCGTTCTCCAACTATACCAACGATCCGTCACGCGGCAACCGTATGGCAAAGATCCAGGGAGACCAGATCGGATTTGCACAGTCTCTGTCGCAGGCAGTCGAGGACAACTATCAGTGGAAGACTGACAGAGGTCTCGAGATCGCTAAGGTGGCTATCGCAGCCATCGAGTATGACGAGGACTCCAAGGCACTTCTCTCGGATGTCAAGAAGGCAGATGCACTCTCGGGTGCGCGCGGCAACTCGTTTATGCAGCAGTCTGTTGCACGCGGTATGGAGGCTGCCGGTCAGAACGGCGGAGCCATGAACATGGGTATGATGGGCGTCGGACTCGGCGCAGTAGGTAACGGCGTGGCAGGACTTCAGCAGCCGGTAGGCGTCGGAGTCGGAGCTAATGCCGCACCGCAGGCAGCCGCACCACAGGCAGCACCGGCGGGGGCAGCCGAGGATCCGGTTGCCAAGATGAAGCAGATGAAGGAGCTTTTGGATTCGGGCATTATTTCTCAGGAGGAGTTTGACGCCGCCAAAGCTAAGTATCTTGGTATCTAAGGAGGAGTTTATGGAAGAGGATATCAACATCATTGATACCGGGGAGGGAGCAAAGGACGGACAGACCAAGTGCCCCAAGTGCGGAGCGACTGATATCAGTCTCAACACGGGCACGGGGATGCTCAGATGTAATTTTTGCCGCCACACCTTCAAGCCGGAGTCACTCGATGACATGGCTACGGGTGTCGGAGACCTCGAGGGAGATCAGATAGGCTCGGGAGCAGCGGATATAGACGAGGGTGCCGAGCAGACGGTTACGCTTAAGTGTACGAGCTGCGGAGCCGAGGTCGTGATCGATCTGAACGAGAGCTCGCAGGCGAGATGTCACTGGTGCCGCAACATGCTTTCCATCAATTCGAAGGTTCCGAACGGCACAGTTCCGGACGTAGTGCTTCCGTTCAAGATGAAGAAGCAGGAGGCAGAGCAAAAGATCGCCGAGTACGTCGGCAAGAGGAAATTTTTCGCGAACAAGACCTTCAAGGCGGAGTTCAATACGAACAATGTCATGGGTGTGTATTTCCCCTATATGCTTGTGGATATGAAGGGACATGCGACCTTTGACGGTGTCGGCGAGGTAGAGACGGGATCGTATACGCGCCATATAGACGATGACAACACTGAGACCATATACAAGGTCGAGAGCTACAATGTTCATCGTGAGTGTGACGTGGAGATTGATGATCTGACGGTAGAGTCCAATTCGCGCCGTGAGACGGGCTCCGACAAGTCGGAGACCAACAATATCATCAATGCGATACTTCCGTTCGATACGGAGAATTGCGTGAAGTATGATGCAAACTATCTCAAGGGCTTTTCTTCCGAGAAGAGGGATGTGAACCGCTCAGACCTGCAGCCGGTGGTCGACTCGCAGGAGCAGGAGGCGATCAAGTTTGCACTCAACGACAGTGTCAAAAAATACGACCGCGGTGTTCGCTGGGACAACGTAAATGTAGATAAAAAGGGTGAGAAATGGCTTGCTGCCTATCTGCCCGTGTGGCTGTACTCCTATGTGCAAAACGCAGGACAGCCAAACGCGCTCACTCACTTCGTGGCAGTCAACGCCCGCACGGCAGAGACGGTCGGAAGTGTGCCGATCAACAAGGGTCGTATGTGGCCGATAAGCATACTTGTAGGAGTCATAGTGGCAGCTATCGCGGGGCTTTTAGTAACGCGCAATGCAGCACCTGATGATCTGGGGAAAAACATCATCATAATCGTTGCAGCCGGATTGATCTCATTTTTGATATGCTACTTTGCGATCTATGGCAGATACCGAAATGCCGGTGCAAGGCATCACTTTGAATCGGAAACAAAGATAAATGTCAGTTCGATCACTGAGGATGACAGCTTCTTGGATAAGTTTGAGACCACGGACGGATCGATGTACTCGGCAAACAATGAAACGGTCAACGTACAGCATATGCAGCTGAAAAAACAGGAGTAAAGACAGTTTGTCGGTCTTCTCTACTGCATATTGATGTAAGAAAAACACCACTGCTATCAGATAAGCAGTGGTGTTTTTGGTTTCTATAATTCATTGTTAATGAAGTGTTGAATAAATACATCATCACTCGAAAAGCTTGTCGATCTCAGCGCTTACCTTCTTCATGTCCATGGTGGGCTCAAAGCGTGCGATCACATTGCCCTCGCGGTCAACCAAAAACTTGGTGAAGTTCCACTTGATCTCGGGATTATTTTTATAATCCTTGTCGATCTTTTTGAGCATGGCGCTCATCGCAAGTGCCTTCGGTCCCTTGCCGAAGCCCTCAAAGCCCTTCTGGCTTTTGAGATATTTGAAAAGGGGTATGGCATTTTCGCCGTTGACATCCGACTTTTTCATCTGCGGGAACCTAGTGTTGTAGTGAAGTGTACAAAACTCGTGGATCTCATCGTCGTTACCCGGAGTCTGACCTGCAAATTGGTTGCAGGGAACGTCGACGATCTCAAAGCCCTTGTCGTGGTACTTCTCATACAAAGCCTCCAGATCCTTGTAGTGCGGTGTGAAGCCACAGCCCGTGGCGGTATTTACTACCAAAACCACCTTGCCCTTGAAGTCGTTCATAGAGATCTCGTTGCCCTCGGGATCCGTTACTGATTGATCATAAAAAGTTGCCATAAAAACCTCCTATCCGGCATACGCCTGTGTGTTTGTGAGTAGCTGCTCATTGCTTCTTTATGAATTCCACATTCAGATCTGCGCTGCCGCCTATCCCGTCGACCTTTCCTGATTCGGAAAACTGCCAGAACCGGAAGTGGTAGGGCGTCTGCGGCTTGGCACTGTAGTCTGCGAACCATATCGGGTAGTCGGAAAGCTTTTTCAGATCAAAAAGCCGATCCTCCCAGTACATATTGCTGTATATGGCAGGCTTGTAGCCCGCTTTTTTGATCCTTTTGCAAAATGCGATGGTGTTTTTGGTAAACTGGTCCCCGTCGACATTATCCGTTCTTGCTTCATCGTCATTTATGAGCTCGGGGTCGTATACCACGGGCAGCTCAAGCTTTGAGTTGTTGAGCTCACGCAGCACCAGCTCCGCCTCCTCTATGGCCTCCTCCTCGTTGATCGCCTGCGAGAAAAAGTATACACCGAGATCCAGTCCTGCGGCTCTCGCCCTCTTGAAGCTTGACTGAAACTCCCTGTCGACAAGTACCTTACCTTCCTTTCCGTAGCCCCTGTAGCCAAGTCTCAAAAATGCAAATTCGTAGCCCGCCTTTTTTACCTTCTCCCAATCGATGACACCATTGTGGTGGGATACGTCCACACCCTTTCTTATCGTATATGTTCCGTCGTCATAGGAGATCTTTGCACTGCCCTTTTTGTGCTTAAGCTTGCTTAGATCATACTTATGCCTTTTGACCTCGGGATCCACTGCCATGACAAATTCATTCCCCTCGGCATCGTGATAGGTTATGACTTCCGGCGTGGGGGAGGGCGCTTTGTTATCATCACTTTTGCCGGCATCGGATGAGTTGTCCTCCGCCTTATTTTCATCGCCCGATATTACATCCTTCAGCTTCTCGACAGAGCATCCCGTGCTAAGCCCCATCACAAAAATAAGCGCAATTATGACCAGAAGATAACGAAGGATATGACATCCGGCGGTGAGCTCTTTTTTATAATTACGGCTGTTCACAGCTGTGCTCCTTATGCTTATAGTAGTAGTGTTTTGAGACCCTCTCCAAGGTCGGTATCACCATACATTATATCATGTTATTATTACTTTTGCAATCCTGTGTATAAAGCCGGTTGCAATTATGATCGATGTGTGGTAAACTTTCTTCCGGAGGAGCCTATGATAATAAAAGTTGACGATGATCTCGACCTCAGAAAAATAGCTGATTCCGGACAGTGCTTTCGCTGGGAACCCGTATCCGATGACGGGTACAGGATCATACACAGGCAAAGCTGTCTTTACATATATCCCGAGGGAGAAGCCGGGTTCAGACTCACATGTGATGAGGATGAGTTCGAGGAGATATGGAGAGATTACTTCGATCTGGGAGAGAGCTATAGTAATATCAGAAAAAGGATAGATCGTGACGACGATCCGTTTTTATATGATGCGTGTGAGTACGGCAGGGGTATACGCATACTCAGGCAGGATCCGTGGGAAACACTGATAAGCTTTATCATCTCGCAAAACCGCAACATACCCGCGATCAAAAACAGCATAAGCATTCTGTGTGATGTGGTCTCCCATATCGTGACCGACAGACGCGGTGTGACGTTCAATGCCTTCCCGACACCGGAGGAGATACTTTCGCTTTCGGATGCTGAGCTCTCCATGTGCAGGCTTGGCTACAGAGACAAGTATATACTGTCTGCGGCGCGCACGGTGGCTGAGGGCGCGATCTTGGCGGAGCCGCTCTTTGACGCCGATGAAGAGACGACAACAGAGACCCTAACATCCATACACGGAGTCGGAAAAAAGGTCGCAGGCTGTGTGTCACTTTTCGGACTTCATCACATAGATGCGTTTCCGATAGATGTGTGGATAAGGAGAGTCCTCGACAAGGAATATCCGGGCGGTTATCCGTTAGATAAATACGCTCCCTACAACGGCATATACCAGCAGTATATGTTCTACTACGCAAGATCCGATGCATGGGAGTGTTAGGGAAACGCTGATCAAAGCTCTGATCAGATCAGTGCTTCCTTATATGTGCATCGATCTTCGACAGCAGCTCCTCACGCTTGAACGGCTTTGGCACATGCGCATCCATGCCGGCGTCAAGAGCCTTCTTCACGTCAGTATCAAACGCATTGGCGGTCATCGCTATGATCGGTATAGCGGAAAGCAGCGGATTTTCTATCGCTCTGATCCTTCTCGTCGTTTCGAGCCCGTCCATGACAGGCATCAGCACATCCATAAGTATGATATCTATATCTCCGGGCTTGGAAGCCTTGATAAGCTCTATGGCACCGATACCGCTGCCTATGGTCTTTACATCGAAGCCGGATTTTCTAAGTATCTTGTCGGCAAGGTTCAGATTCATCGGAGTATCATCGACAACCAGAACGGTTATCCCGGAGAAGTCCTTATCAAGGATATTGTCCGTGCCCGCCTCTACAGGAGCGCTGTCCGCTCCGGATGCAGCCTCGGCAGGCTTCAGCGGAAGTATGATCATGAACTCGCTTCCCTTGCCCTGCTCGGATACCACCTCGATGGTGCCCTGCATCATGTTGACTATATTTCTTACGATGACCATACCGAGCCCCGTTCCCTGCGTTTCGTGTACGGTCTCGGTCTTCTCTCGGGAGTAAGCCTCCCATATGTGCTCACGGAACTCATCGCTCATGCCGATACCCGTGTCCTTTACCCGGATCTCATATCTCAGCATGTCGCCCCTGTCAATAAGTTTGCCGGTAAGAGTCACCTCACCGCCCTCCGGCGTGAACTTACAAGCATTGGAGAGAAGGTTAAGTATCACCTGATTGAAGTGAAGCTTGTCGCATTCGACCGTGTCCGCACCCATGCCGTCGAGGTCGGTGGTAAAGGTCAGATTTTTCTCGTTCATCTTGACGCGGATCATATCGGCGCAGCCAAGGAGAAGGTCTTTCAGCCTGACGGGGGAGTAGGAGAGCTCCATCTTGCCGCTCTCGATCCTGCTCATATCGAGTATGTCATTGATCAGGTTCATCAGGTGATCGCCTGCCGTGACGATCTTGTCAAGGTACTCGCGCAGATGCTCCCTGTTGTCGATCTCATCGACGGCAAGCTTTGAGAAACCGTTGATCGCGTTCATCGGTGTTCGTATATCGTGAGACATGTTTGAGAAAAATTCCGTCTTGGCCTTGTTGGCACTGTTGGCTTCGTTGATCGCTGCAAGCAGCATCTTCTGCCTGTCCTCGAGCTCCTCGTTTTGTGTCTCGATAAGCCGGTCAGCTTCCATCTTCTGCGCTCTGATATCATCAACTATCGACGCTGTGATGAGGAGTCTGTCTACGCCGAGGGCACCGCGTTCAACTACATGATAGTTGATCCTTATCCACAGATTGGTATCCTCGTCCTTATATACAAATTCTCTGTTTTCACAGTCCTTAAACAGCTCTTCTCTAAGCGTGCTCACATCGCCAAGTTTGAGCTTTTTGTTATTCAGGTTGTATTCAAGCCTGGATGCTATCATAACGGAGAGTTCTTTGCAGTAGGCATCCTCATCCAAGTCAAATATACCGTCCTGTTTTATTATTTTTACTGAATTGGAAACGAAGTCCGCCAGATAGATACACTTGTATTCCTCGGCGAGGGTAGATATGATCTGATTGTCGAGCTTGATGTGTCCAAGCTCCGTCTCGGATATGAGAGTTGCCGAGCCAAACGCTTTGACGGGCTTGCCGGCTTCATCAAACTCGGTCGTATACTTGACGCGAAACGGCACGCGCCCCACGGTCAGTGGGATGTCCGCCTCGATCTCGGGGATACCCTCATCCACCTTTCTCATCATGTCGCGATACATATCGGCGTAATCCGGTGGAAAAATGCCCGCATCAATGGCAGGCTCGGGGTAGTTGGTCACAAGCGCCGGAAGTCCGAGATCTCTCATACATCTGTAGCAGGGTCGCATCTCCTTTGTATCTATGGAGTACTCCCAGTTGTATATATTTATCTGCTCACTTGCAGACTTGTATCTGTATTCTATATCAGCGAGGCTGTCCTGTGCGCGCTTCTCGTTGGAGACGTTTTTGACACCCTCGTATATGACAGCTCCATCGGGCGTGTCGTCCACATGGATCAGCCTGCTCCTTAGACATATCTTGTCAAAGCCGCAGCAGTCCGAGGATACGCTTCTCCAGGTCTCCACCTCCTGCTCGGATCCGGTGTCGGCGCAGCGCTTTATCGCGTTGATAAAAATACGCATGTTTTCATCGTCAAAGTAGTGCTCCTTATCGGTATTCAAAAACTCCTTCTCGGATATGTTCATCCACAATTCCGGCAAAAATCTCTTATTGATATCAAGCAGTCTAAAGTCGCCATCCTTATAACAAATGATGGCTGCAGGCTCGCTGTACCTGGTGTTTATGATTTCGCTGTAGTTGGTATTATTCATACAGTTCCTCCATTTTGATGCAAACGAAAAGAAAACGCCGGTGTCGGGGAAGCACGGATATATAATAACATATATACGGTCAAAAATCAACCTCGGGTATGGAATATATGTGAACGGCTGAATCGAGTAGGGGGAATTCATCCCCTACTCGATGACCGTTTGCTCAGCCATGCAATGAAAGCAAGCTTTCATGCATCGCATTCGCTATTCGCACAAAAAAGCCATAAACACAGCCGTTTGACTATGCTTATGGCTCATCAATAACATTGTTTCAGTCAAGGAAACACTGATTTAATCAGTGTTTCTTAATCAGTGTATCCTTAACAGGGATCAGATATCGGCCTTTTTTGTGCTTACTACTACATCACCTGCCATGGTGTAGATGGCATGAGCTGAGCCGTATGTTGCGAGAAATGCCGGAGTAAACTTAACGGTAAACTTGTCCGATGTGGTAGCAGTGTCTCCCTCGACATTGATGACAAACTCATTGCCCTCGGTAGGAACTACTGAAACGACCTTGAGTGCCTTGCCG
>DMLD01000080.1 GCA_003453515.1 Lachnospiraceae bacterium | reverse complement strand
AAGCGACGGGAGCTCAGACGAGTGAGGATACTGTATGTCGGCTTTGATAAAAAAACACATATAGGCGAGCTTATCACCAACAAAAAGATAGCTGCCGTATGCCGTGATATTTTTAAAAAGCTTTACTTTAAAAATTATGAGCTGAAAAGGGTGCAGCCCATAGATGCCTACGACGGTGATGATGAGGCTTCCATGGAGGCAAATAATACCTCGTGCTTCAACCACAGGGTCGTTGCGGGATCGTCCACTCTTTCAAAGCATGCATACGGAATGGCGCTTGATATAAACCCGAGGCACAATCCCTATGTGATAAAGAGTACGGGATATGTTTCTCCAAAGAACGGCAAAAAGTTCGCAAACAGGTCAAAAAAATTCAAGCACAAGATCACGCATAAGGATCTTGTATATAAGCTATTTCACAAGGAAGGCTTCTTCTGGGGAGGCGACTGGATATACACCAAGGATTATCAGCATTTTCAGAAGAGCTAGGGGAGTGCTGTTTCGGTTGTTGTATGATATAATGTACGGTCATATATTTATTTGGAGTTTTATGTACGGTAAAAACGGTGGAGTAATATGGTAGTTGTTATAGCTGATGTATCAAGATATATATTTGTACTGTTGATGGTCATATATGTATCGTTTGGCTTTACATCATTTGTCGGGAGCTCGGAAGCAAAAAGGGTCGGCATATACAGGGCACAGCGTGTGGTCACGGTATTGTTTTACCTGCTTTGCGCGAGCGTTCTGATACTGGAAAAGCCGGAGCTGAAAAGAATTGTTATACTTGCCCTGTGTCTGTTATTTTATATAGTTTTTATCATATTGTATCAGAAGATATATCACGGTCTGTCAAGGCTTATATTAAACAATATGATGCTCTGTCTTTTGATAGGCTTTGTGATGCAGACAAGGCTTAATGAGGACAATGCGATTAAGCAGCTTTTGATGGCGTCCGTAGCTATGGCGGTATGTCTTTTGGTACCCTATCTGATAGAGCGGTTTGAGGTTTGGGAGAGGCTTGCGATACCGTATGCTCTTGTGGGGCTGTGTCTATTGACTCTGGTGTTTGTGATAGGAGTTGAGCACTACGGAGCCAAAAACTGGATAGCCATAGGCGGATTCGAGCTGCAGCCATCGGAATTTGTCAAGATAATATATGTATTCTTTATTGCGGCGATGCTTTCAAAAAGGACGGATTTTAAGTGGAATGTATTCGTCACCATACTTGCGGCGGCACATGTAGGGATACTCGTGCTTGAAAAGGATCTGGGCGGCGCGCTGATATTTTTCTTTACCTACCTGATGATGCTCTATGTTGCGACCGGAAAGTGGCTGTATATACTGGCAGGCCTTGGAGTCGGGGGCGGTGCGGCGTTTGTCGCGTACAAGCTGTTCTCGCACGTCAAGATCCGCGTGATGGCATGGAGAGATCCGTGGAGTCATATAAATGATGCCGGATATCAGATATGCAGAAGCCTGTTTGCCATAGGCACGGGCGGTATAATGGGAATGGGGCTCGGACAGGGGATGCCGGAAAGCGTTCCCGTGGTCGACAGCGATTTTATATTTTCAGCCATAGCGGAGGAGCTCGGAGTCGCTTTTGCGATCTGCCTGATACTCGTATATATAAGCTGCTTTATCATGTTTGTAAATATCGCGATGAAGATGAAAAAGCAGTTTTACAAGCTGTGTGCCTTCGGGCTTGGCGTGGTTTTGATGTTTCAGACATTTATATGTATCGGAGGCGCGACAAAGTTCATTCCGTCCACGGGTGTGACACTTCCTCTGATCAGCTACGGAGGAAGCTCCGTGATCGCGACGATTGTTATATTTGCCGTGATACAGGGTATGTATGTTTTGAATGAAAGGGTTCGTATCAATGGACGCAGAGAGAAAAAGGAGCAGCAGGGAGAGGAGTTCTAACCGCGAGATGGCGGTCGTCACGTATATTTTTATAGTGATATTTTTGCTGCTGTTTGTATATGTTATATATTTTATTGTGCATGATTCGGACAGGGTGCTAAATAATCCTGCCAATAAGCGCGCCGAGATATGGGCAAAGCATGTGACGAGGGGAAGTATACTCTCGTCGGATAACAAGGAGCTTGCAAGAACAGTGATTTCGGGGAAAAAGGAGGTCAGGGAATATCCCTACGGAGGGCTGTTTGTCCATGTTGTCGGGCGCAGCTCGCACGGGTCAACAGGATTGGAGTCATCCGAAAACTATGAGCTTTTGAACTCCAACCTAAACCCGGTCGACAGGATGATCAACGAGTTCAACGGGAAGAAGAGTCCCGGAAACAATGTTGTGACGACTCTGAGTCTGAGGATGAGTCTTGCCGCAGCCGAGGCGCTGGGTAGTAGGAGAGGTGCAGTGGTCGCTATGGATCCCAAAAACGGCAGGATAAAGGTCATGGTGTCGTCGCCGAGATATGATCCGGGAAGCCTTACCGATGAAAAATGGGATGAGATTAGCAACGATACAGCAGACGAGTCTCCGCTGATAAACCGTGCAACGCAGGGTTTGTATCCGCCGGGGTCTACCTTTAAGATGTATACGGCGCTCTCATTTATCAGACAGAACATGGATTATGAGGAGTTCAGATACAAGTGTACCGGCAAGATAAAGACGGGAGACGGCAGCATCAGATGCTACGGCGGGAACGTGCATGGAAAGCTAGATCTGACAACGGCGTTTGCCAAGTCGTGCAATACGGCATTTTGCAAGATCGGGAGCAAACTCAATATTGCCGGCTGGAAGAATCTTTGCGAGAGCCTGTATTTTAACAGATCGATCCCGACCGATAAGCTCGAGACCTCGGCGTCCAAGTTTCCGCTTGATACATCCGCGTCAAAGGGAGAGACCATGCAGTCGTCGATCGGTCAGGGGGATGTGCTGGTGACTCCGCTTCAAAACATACTTTTAGCGTCGGCAGTTGCCAATGACGGAAAGCTTATGAGACCGTATGTCGTTGACAAGATAACCTCTTTTGACGGAAAGGTCCTGTCAAAGACCTCAAAGAAGACTCTTGCGACTCCCGTCTCCGAGGACGAGGCGGCTGCAATGCAAAAGCTGATGAGAGCAACGGTCACGGACGGTACAGCCTCGTCACTGTACTACGGGACGCCCTATAAGGCGGCAGGGAAGACCGGCTCCGCAGAGTTTCAGACCGGGACGGGAGAGTCACACGCCTGGTTTGTGGGTTATGCCAAGTATAAGGGAAAGACACTTGCCATAAGCGTATTGGTTGAAAAAGGCGGTACCGGCGGTGCAGTCGCGGTACCGATAGCAAAAAGAGTTTTTGACACATGGGCAGATACACTGGGGTGATCTGTCAGTGATCATCATTTTTATCAGACAGGGAGGTATGGGATATGCTTGAAAAGATCGATCTTAAGAAAAAGGCACACTGGAGTGATTATGATGAGAGGATGGACGCGCTCTCTATCCGTATCGGGAGGCTGCAGCGGGAGGCAAAGGAGCTCGGGATACCCGTTATGATCCTGTTTGAGGGATATGAGGCGTCAGGCAAGGGTACAATGATCAATCGTATGATCCGTGCACTCGACCCCAGAGGATTTCAGGTTTTTCCCACCGAGAAGGTGACTGAGGATGAGAGAATGCATCCTTATCTGTGGAGATTTTTTACCAAGACTCCCGCCAAGGGTCGAATTCATATTTTTGATAAGAGCTGGTATCAGGGATACTTCACGGAAGAGCTGACTCCCGAGGAGATTCGTCAGTTTGAGAAGCAGTTTACGGATGACGGCAATCTTATCGTGAAATTTTTCTTAGCAATAACCGAGAAGGAACAAAAGAAAAGACTCAAAACTCTTGAGAAGAATAAGTCCACCAAATGGCGCGTTACTGAGGATGACTGGAAGCAGAACAAAAACTTTGATGAAAAAGTCCAGGCTTACGATAATCTCCTGATACGAACTGATACGCCGAATGCACCATGGATTGTTGTTGAAGCCATGGATCGCAAGTATGCAGCCATGAAGATCGCAAAGAATCTGGCTGACAAGCTGGAGGAGGCTGTTGAAGCCGCAAAGAGGGCAAAGAAGCTTAAAGAGACGAGGGATACATCTGACGGACAGTCTGCGGAAACAGTAAATACAGCGGCTGCAGGC
>DMLD01000046.1 GCA_003453515.1 Lachnospiraceae bacterium | reverse complement strand
CCAAGCAGATCGAGGAGATCAGAGAGATCGCTTCACAGATAACCGATATCTCGGATCAGACCAAGATGCTTGCGCTCAACGCACAGATAGAGGCTGCAAGAGCAGGAGAGCAGGGAAGAGGCTTTGCGGTCGTTGCAACTGAGGTAGAGTCGCTGTCCAACTCGATCGGTGAGGCTGTCAAGGAGATGAATGATATCAGCAATAACGCTGTCAGATCCGTTGAAGAGCTACTGGAGCAGAGCAACGAGATGAGCAGATTCATGACAGAGAATGTTGCCGAGGACTACAATTCGTTCCTTGAGCTGGGAGAGAAATACGGCAGCTCCACACTCAGTCTCAGGGAGAGCACCCACAAGCTTAAGGAGTCAAGCTCCGGTCTTGCGTCATCTGTTCGCGAGATAGATGTGAGCATCAAGGAGATATCCGAGGCTATAAGCGAGAGTGCGAAGGAGGTTGAGACCATCAGCTCCCATTCTCAGAGCATATCAGGCAATATGCATGACCTGGGCTCGATATCGGATAAGAACCGTGTACAGTCAGAGGTTCTCTCAGGAGAGATCGAAAAGTATAAGTACTAAGGATACACTGATCAATTCAGTGATCCTTTTAGAAAAGCGGTCTAGTTAGTGGTTTTAAAAACCATGTGTCAGAGTTTGACAGATTTAGTATAATATAGTAATATGGCTCTTGTGTTGTGCAGGAGCCATTTTTGCGTAATACTATCGTATTTGAAGAGGAGAGTAAACATGAGTGTTGGAATCATAACTGACAGTAACAGCGGTATCACCCAGTCTCAGGCAAGTGACCTTGGGCTGACGGTCATACCCATGCCGTTTTATATCAATGATGAGGTGTTCTATGAGGATATAACCATGACTCAGGACGAGTTCTACAAGCATCTTGAGGAAAAGGTCGATGTAAAGACCTCACAGCCCACACCCGATACCATGATAGAGACATGGCGGAAGGCTCTTAAGACAAATGATGAGGTCGTCTTTATACCGATGTCCAGTGGGCTTAGCAGCTCCTGTGAGATGGCGCTTGCGCTTTCATATGACGGAGAGTTCAACGGAAGAGTTCATGTCGTTGATAATCAGCGCATATCCGTAACGCAGAGACAGTCCGCTTTGGACGCGCTTGCAATGGCGAAGAAGGGTATGAGCGGAGTCGAGATAAAAGAGGTACTTCTGCGTGAGAAATTCGAATCCAGTATATATATAATGATGGACACGTTATATTACCTTAAGAAGGGCGGGAGGATCACGCCTGCTGCCGCCGCTATAGGAACACTGCTCAAGATACATCCGGTTTTGCAGATACAGGGAGAAAAGCTTGACGCATATACCAAGGCAAAGACCGTACGTCAGGGAAAGACTGCTATGATAAAGGCGATCAAAAAGGATATGGAAACAAGATTTATGGATCCCTCGGGCAGTAACTGCCACCTGGAGATCGCGTATACGCAGGGAAATAAGGAAGAGCTGAAGCAGTACGAGGCTGAGGTCAGAGAGGCATTTCCCGAGCACGATCTCGTCGTAGATCCGTTGTCGCTCAGCATCGCCTGTCACATCGGACCGGGGGCATTGGCTCTTGCCGTATCAAAAAAGGTAGAGGAGACAATGTGATCACTTTCCTGATGACTCGAATGCGTCATCGTCATCTGAGAAATCCTCATCAAAATCATCCTCAAATTCATCATAATCAAAGTCTGCGTCAAAATCAGCATACTTGGGATTCATATAACGGTATACGGCATAGGCTATGGCAGCAACTGCTGCAACTGCTCCTATGATGGCGAGAACAACGATCACCGGGTGACCCTTCTTTTCCTCCTCCTGCTTGCGGATCTTGCGAACAAGCTCATTTGCCTTTACTGCATTCATTATCTCGTCAAACTTCTCACTCATGGTGTTATCCTCCAATCACAAACTGTTTCGATAAGTATTCAAACGTGAAACGAACCTCCGGCTCGCCCAAGTCATCATCTTTATTTATATTAGCACATTTTTAAAAGGATTTCCACCCTTTTTTAAAAAAAATTACGATTTCGTGATCCCGGCAAAGGTAGACCTCAGCTTTCTTGTTCCGAAGTCCTCAAATTCTATCGATAATTCGGTATAGCTTCCCTTGTCCGTGACGTCCGTTACAGTGCCTTCTCCGAATTTGACATGGGTCACCCTGTCTCCGGGAGCGTAATCCGTGCCGGCTGCCGCGGCGGAAGCGGGAGCAGACATGCCCTTGCTGATATACGGATTGTTTGAAAACAGATTCTTGGAGTTGTTCGGTGAGTATCGCTTGGCTGCTTTCATGTCCGTACCGTGTGAGGCAGGAGTGTTGTAGCCGGATGAAGCATACTTATTGACCCCGAAACCTCCGGTATAGCCCGAGGTATTGAAATTCGCCTTGCTTGATGAGGTCTGATGGATCAGATATCTCGGTATCTCGTTGATAAATCTTGACGGCGGATTGAATTCGGGATTGCCGTTTCTCATGCGTCTTCCGGCGCAGGTAAGTGTGAGCTCATACTTTGCCCTGGTTATGCCGACATAGCAGAGCCTTCTTTCCTCCTCGAGCTCCGACTCGTCATCACCGAAAACAGCCGAGCCGCCCGGGAATATCCCTTCTTCCATACCGACCATGTATACATACGGAAATTCGAGTCCCTTGGCGCCGTGCAGTGTCATCAGCAGCACGCGGTCCTCATCCATGTCCACGGTGTCGATGTCGGATACAAGGGCGATGTCCTCGAGCAGTCCTGCCAGTGTAGGCTCATCCGTATCCTCCTCATACTGGGCTATCTTGCTTATCAGGGACTCTATGTTTTCTATCTTTGCTTCCGCTTCGGGAGTTTCCTCGCTCTCGAGCTCTTTTACATATCCGGTGTCGTCTATGATGAGTCTCGCAAGCCCCTCCAGAGAGAGCTCATCAAGTGCGTCCTCGCCCTCATACTCCGGGAGATGCTTTCTGTAGGTGTCTATCATTTCCAAAAATGACCTTATCCCCTTTATACTCCTTGATATATTCGGGATATCATCGGCACTTTCCAAAGCCCGGTAAAAGGATATATTGTTTTCCAAGGCGTATTCCGCTATGCGGTCAACAGAGGTCTTGCCGACACCTCTTGCCGGAAGATTGATTATTCTTTTGACGGCGATATCGTCGGAGTCGTTGTTGACGACCTTCAGATAGCTCAGTATATCCTTGATCTCTTTTCTTGAATAGAAGTTTATGGCGCCGACTATGCGGTAGGGTATGCCGGAGAACACAAGCTTTTCCTCAAATATTCGCGACTGGGCGTTGGTCCTGTAGAGTATGGCAAAGTCGGAATAGGAGGCTCCCTTATCCTTTATCTTGTTGATTATGGAGCTTATCACGCCCTCTGCCTCGCCGTAATCCGATTCATACCTCTCATAGCTTATCGGATCGCCCTCGCCCGCATCTGTCCAAAGTGTTTTTGTCTTTCGCATCGTGTTGTTTTTTATGACCTCCGATGCAGCGGCAAGAATGTTTTTGGTAGAGCGGTAGTTTTGCTCCAGTCTGATGACTGTTGAATCCGGGAATACCTTTTCAAAGTTCAATATGTTATAAATATTGGCACCGCGAAACTTGTATATGGACTGGTCATCATCACCGACCACGCAAAGATTTTTATACTTTGCTGCCAGTCTCGCAAGCAGCTCAAACTGTGCCGTATTCGTATCCTGATACTCGTCGACAAGTATGAAACGGAATCTGTCCTGATAGTATTCAAGCACGTCCTTTTCATTTTTAAAAAGCTCCACGGTTAGCATGATGAGGTCGTCAAAATCGAGCGCGTTGTTTGCCTTGAGTCGTTTTTGATACTCGTAATAGAATTCGACATAAAGCTTTTTGCTGTATTCATCACCCATCTCTTTTTCATAGATCTCGGGTGTCATAAGCTCATCCTTGGCGTGGGAGATGGCGGAGAGATAGGTTCTTTCCTTGAATTTTTTCGGATCAAGGTTTTTTGAGCGTATGATCTCCTTCATAAGTGCTTTTTGGTCATCCCCATCGTAGATGGTGAAGCTTCTGTCGTAGCCGAGTCGGTCTATATATCTTCTGAGTATCCTGACACAGGTAGAGTGGAAGGTGGACACCCAGATGCTTTCAGCGCCGTTTGTCACGAGCTTATCGACACGCTCACGCATCTCGCCGGCTGCCTTGTTGGTAAAGGTCAGTGCAAGTATCTGATATGGAGATACACCGCGCTTGGCGATCAGGTATGCGATTCTGTGGGTAAGTACCCTTGTCTTACCGGATCCCGCACCCGCAAGCAGCAAAAGAGGACCCTCAAAGTGAAGGACAGCTTCCTTCTGTTTGTCGTTCAGTCCGCTTAGAAGATCGTTCATAAAAACCTCCGATTGTTGTCATAAAAATGGGTTCCTTAAATATCCGAGAGCGTCTCATCGATCAGGCGCTCTACCATCTGCTTTTTCAGATATGCGTCAAATGACAGCAGGCAGATAAAGGCAAATCTTGAAAGATAGTCGGATTCGCGCTCGTCCTCGACATCCGGGAAAAGCTCCTGTGATGCCTGAAATCTTCTCAGAACATCCTTTGTAAGCTTATCTGTCATCTTTTTTTCCATCGTAAAGATCTGTGCGTAGATCTCGTCAACTCCAATAGAAGGGTCCTTTTCATCATAGAACATCTCCTTTAGAGGATGAAAGATCTTTTGGATGTCATCTATGGAGAGGACATTTTTAAAATAGTACAGGAGAATAAGAAGGCACATATGCTCCTTGGAGTACTTTTTCTTTACCGGTGGGGGCAGGACATCGTTTTTGGTATAGTTGTTTATCATTGTCTTGGTCAGGACCTTTTCCTCATCACTTCGCCTGCTCGCTCCGAGATGTGCGTCCATAAATGTCGTGACCTGATCCATGTAAAGCTCGATGTCGGGTATGATCTCAGGATCTATGTAGTCGATCTTTTTCATCGTGTTGATGATATCCATAAGGCTTTCTTCTGTGGATCTCTGGTTTGTTTTTTTTGCTGCCATCGGTATTCTCCTTAGATAAGGTCTTGCTCCATGTCAACTGTTCATCGCTGATATGTGTATCTGTCAGCCGTGAACAGCAACGTTACTTTCCGATTTTATCACATTTTTTCTTGAAAGTCTATCGGATTTTGTGTAAAATGATTCGAGGGGTGATATATTGGAGAAAAAAAGAAGGCTGTTTATCATATCCGGACCGACAGCTGTCGGCAAGTCGGACATATCGATAGAGGTTGCAAAAAGGCTTGACGGCGAGATCATAAATGCCGATTCCATGCAGGTATACAAGGGGATGGATATAGGTACGGCAAAGCTCACTGCAGAGCAAAGAGAGGTTGTTCCCCATCATCTCTTCGACGTATGTGATCCGAGAGATGATTTCGACGCGGCGACGTACAAGAGGCTTGCGGATAAATGTATAGAGGATATCACAGGCAGGGGGAAGCTGCCGATACTTGTCGGCGGCACCGGCTTTTATATACAGGCAGTGCTGTATGACATAGATTTTTCAGCAGCTGAGCCGGACACCGTTTACAGGGATGAGCTGTGGAAGCTGGCGGATGAAGGGGGAGCGGAGCAGCTTCACAAAATGCTTGAAAAGGAGGATGCCAAAGCAGCGGATGACATCCATCCGAACAACATCAAGCGTGTCATACGCGCGCTCGAGTACATACATACCACAGGTGAGCTTTTTTCCGCGCACAACAGTATGCAGAGGGAGAAGGAGAGCCCGTATTCATTTCATTATGCAGTGCTGACAAGTCCGAGAGATGTCCTGTATGAGCGTATCGACAAACGGGTGGATATGATGCTTGAAGCGGGACTGGTCGACGAGGTAAGGGCGCTTATCGACAGGGGAGTCAGTCCCGGGTGCACGTCCATGCAGGGGCTCGGGTACAAGGAGATCGCCGCGTATATCAGGGGTGAGCTCTCGCTTGAGGAGACAGTATACATACTGAAGAGGGACTCGAGGCATTATGCAAAGCGTCAGCTCACATGGTTTAAACGTGAAAAATGTTTAATGTACTACGACAGGATCGCTTATGAAAGCATTGAAACACTTGTGAATAAACTGGTTGAAAGCGGGTGTGGATTATAGGGGTTTCTTTGTTCAAAATGCTTGCTTTTTTTTCGCATTTATGATACAATCGTTTGGTCGGGGGTGGGGATTTACCTCAAGATCTTCGAAATAACTTTTTAGCGTGATGAGATGACTCATCCGCCAAGATTGGAGGGTACATGAAACAGATTTATGGGAGTAGCCGTACAGGTGATCTTAAGGCTGCTGTAAGCGGAATCAGTAATCCTGCTTTTTTGATCCTTATGTCAAATGAAAAGCAGTTTGAGGAGCATGTGGCACAGCTTGAAGCTATTTTTCCGGGAGTGCCGTCTATCGGTGCCATCGGTATAAGCTACGGTGCTCAGGTTTGTGATAACGGTGTTGGTGTGGTCGGATTTACCGGAGTAGCAGCCGTGGCAAACGTACTGGAGGAAGTGTCTACGATGCCGGCTAAGTATATTAGCAGGATCGAGCAGGATATGAAGACGATACATGCTGAAAAGGGCAATACCGTTTGTATAGATCTGTGTACCGGCAATGACGCCTGTGTGCTTACAACTATCGATACAGTTCTCGGCAAAGCCGGTATTCAGCTCATGGGCGGGACCGGAGACCAGGGAAAGGTTTCCTGCAACGGAAAGGTCTATACCGATGCCGATGCATACGCACTTGTTAAGAATCAGGGCGGAAGAGTTAAGGTCTATAAGGAGAATGTGTACAAGCCGATGAAGCAGGATTATCGTTTCATCGCGTCCAACACAGATCGTTCCAAGTACTACATGGGCAAGCTCAACGGTAAGCCTGCCAAGAAGGTATACATGGAGACTCTGGGGATACCTGAGAAGGCGATCTCTGACCAGACCATGAAGAATCCGTTCGGAAAGATGATAGGAAACGATATCTGTATCATCTCCATAAAGGAGGTTGTCGGTGACGGTCTCGCCTGCTTCAGACAGGTCAACGATTCCGACGTGCTGACGATTCTCGAGCTCAGGGACTACAAGGAAGTTGTTCAGGATACCACTGACAGGATCCACGCCGATTTCAACAAGATATCGGCAGTGTTCACACTTAATTGTGCCTTCCGTTATCTGCTCTTTGTAAACAACGGTGTGTTTGATGACTATCTTAAGCGTATGGGTGCACTTGGCTCACATTGCGGATATGTCGGATATGGAGAGCACAATTGCAACCAGTTCATCAACCAGTCCATGACTTGTGTTGTATTTGAATAAATGTTGGGAGGTTTAAGATGGCTTTCGGTAAGAAAAAGAATAAAGAGGCTGTAGTGGCAGCACCCGCATATGAAAAGAAAGATTATCATTCGATCCTACATATTGCAAAATCATTGGAGGATTACCAGAAGAAGCTCGCCGAAAAGGAGGTGGAGTCTCTGCAGGAGCTCCATGAGGTCGAGACTACCTTCGATGATGTCATGAATGAGAATGCAGAGCTTCACAACACGATGACGGCATTCAGCGATGTGTTTGACATGGTAGGCAAGTCGGCTGAGCATCTGGGAACGGTCAAGCAGGATATACTTGATTCCGTTAAGGAGGCTCAGGATGATGTGGAGGAATTGAGAAACAGCTCATCCAGAGTCAAGGACAGCTTTGTTGAGATAGAGGAAGGTTTTGGCGGCTTCCGTCGTTCGGTAGAGCAGATCGACGAGTGTATGGGACAGATCGTTGCGATCGCAAACCAGACCAACATGCTCGCGCTCAACGCATCTATCGAGGCGGCAAGAGCAGGTGATCAGGGCAAGGGCTTTGCAGTCGTAGCGACAGAGGTCAAGAATCTCGCTGAGGAGATAAAGGATCTGGTCGAGGTCGTAGAGGAGAGACTTAACGAGGTGCGAAAGGGAACCTCTGACCTTACATCAAGTATCGAGTCATCCCAGCAGGCACTCGAGGACAGTGTTTCAAGTGTTGATAAGACTCATACTACATTTGACAGGATCAATGAGGCTGCCGGTGGAGCAGATACTGTTCAGGCAGAGATCACGGATGCTGCAAACAAGGCACAGCAGGAGATTAGTGAAGGCGACAGAGAGTTTGCCGATATTGACAGAGAATATCGTATACTTCGCGAGCATATTGCAAATGCAAGCTCCTGCGGTACCATGAAGAGTGGTATGTTTGAGAGTATGGAAAACATGATATCACAGATAAAGCCCATTCTTTCAGATATGTGATCCGACGGATAATACACGGGACGTTGAGATCAGGGTTCCCGGGTAAACGAATTATACGAAGCCTGCGAGCTGTGCTTGTGGGCTTCGTTTGTTATCGCAGTGACGGAGATTGTTTTATGAAAATACTTATCACAAATGATGACGGAATAGGATCGGACGGACTGATACGTCTTGCTGCCGCAGCTAAGGAATACGGCAAGGTCTGGGTGGTCGCGCCCGAGACGCAGAGGAGTGCCGCATCACACAGTATTACCCTGCACGGTGCCATCACGGTATTTCCTTACACGGGCTTTCCGGTACAGGGTGTCAGGGCATATGCATGTGACGGCACGCCCGCGGACTGTGTGAGGGTCGGTGTACTCTCGGTAATGGATACAAAGCCTGACCTGATCCTGTCAGGCATCAACTACGGTTATAACGCGGCAACTGATATTCAGTATTCCGCGACTGCCGGCGCTGCCTTTGAGGGAGCATTTCAACAGATAAGATCGGTGGCGCTTTCCGAGTCGGCAGATCACGTCCATGAGACAAGCGACAGATATCTGAAGGAAGCCATAGATATCGCGCTGAAGACAGAATTGGAATATGGGCAGATAGTAAATATCAACTTCCCGCATGGAAGGCTTAAGGATTGCAAGGGGATACTCACCGGAAGAAGGGTCTCTCACGGGATGTTCTATCAGGACTCATATAAAAAGGAGAGCGGTGATGAGTCGGGAAGAGTCACGCTCATGGTCGACGGCAAGTGGTCGGCAATAGGAGAGGAGGATACCGACCTAAAGGCAATAGTTGACGGCTACGTATCCATAGGTGTGGTAAACAATATCAGTTGATCGTGACATTTTTCCGGATCTGAAAGGGAGCTTAGATGAGTTATAAATTTTACGGCTGGGAGACTGCAAACATAAAGCCTGTCGATGATGTATATAAGGACATCAAAGACCCGAGGGATCTCTATGACAGGCTTTGCAATATCTGGTGTGAATACAGCTGTGCGCCGAGACTCAGAGGTGAGTGGAGCCGATCGAATATCACACTTGGGCAGTGCTCAGTGACGGCATTTTTGGCGCAGGATATTTTTGGCGGTGAGGTCTATGGGGTCAGGAGACCGGGCGGCAATTATCACTGCTATAATGTTGTGGGGGATGTGGTATTTGATCTGACAAGTGAGCAGTTTGGTGATGAGCGGCTCTCCTACAGTAACAATCCGAGGCAGTCGAGAGAGGAGCATTTTTCCAAGGAGGAGAAAAGGTTCAGATACATTTTTCTCAAGGAACAGCTTCTGGCTCACCTCGAAGGCTCTGTGAGTCAGGTAGACGAGCACAGGCTCGAACGAACTGAAAGGCTTTTGGGAGCGGCGGGTGTTGAGAGGCTGAAAAATTCACACATCGCGCTGTTCGGGCTCGGAGGAGTCGGCGGATATGTGTGTGAGGCGCTGGTACGGAGCGGAATAGGACAGATCGATCTGATAGACCATGACCTTGTCACGCCGTCAAACATCAACAGACAGATCATTGCCACGGAGAAAACGATAGGGCGCAGAAAGACAGATCTCATGTGTGAGAGGATACATGACATAGCTCCGGCAGTCAGGGTAAACACCTTTTTTAAGTTTGTATTGCCGGAGAACATATCTGATTTCAGGATGTCGGATTATGATTATGTCATCGATGCCATAGATACGGTGTCTGCCAAGCTTGCGATCATAGAAGCCGCGAAAAGGGAGGGCGTGAATATCATATCCTCCATGGGTACGGGCAATAAGCTGCACCCTGAGCTGCTTAGGATCTCGGATATATATAAGACAAGGGTCTGTCCGCTTGCAAGAGTCATGAGGCGCGAGCTGAAAAAAAGAGGAGTGGACAGCCTAAAGGTATTATACTCCGAGGAGGAGCCGATAAACCCATCTGATGAGGTGATAGGAAGTGTTTCGTTTGTTCCGCCTGCAGCCGGGCTAATGCTTGCGGCAGAGGTCGTCAGAGACCTCACAGGCTGCATGTGAGGCAGGACAGGAAAGCTTTTATCCATCCGTTTTATAATATTGAAAAAAGGTGAAAAATATGGATAATACTCTTATTCAAAAATATGAGGTGTTGAAAAGGGAGCTTGGCACAAAGAGAAGACTTGCCGTGGCATTTTCAGGCGGTGTTGACTCGACCTTTTTGCTGTACGCTGCCAAGGAGGCATTGGGGGACAAGGTGATCGCGATAACTGCGAGATCGCCGATGTTTCCGAAGGCAGAGAGCGATGAGACGGTCGAGTTTTGCAAAAACCACGGGATAAGACAGATCGTCTTTGAGGCGGATGAGCTTTCTATAGAGGGGTTTTCGGATAACCCTCCGAACAGGTGCTATCTGTGCAAGAAAAGTCTTTTTTCGGATATGCTAAAAATCGCCGAGGATGAGGGGATGTTTTTGCTTAGCGAGGGAACCAATCTCGATGATGAGGGAGATTACCGTCCGGGGCTCATGGCGCTTAAAGAACTGAATATATACAGCCCGCTCAGACAGCTTGCGTTCACCAAAAAGGAGATAAGAGAGCTGTCAAAGGTGCTCGGACTGCCTACGTGGGAGAAGCCTTCCTACGCTTGCCTTGCGTCAAGGATACCCTACGGCGAAACGATAGACAAAACAAAGCTCAACCTTATAGAGAAGGCTGAGCGTTATCTCATGGATCAGGGCTTCAAAGAGGTAAGAGTACGCATATACGGTACGGTAAATGCGAGGATAGAGCTGAATCCCAACGATTTTTCAAGATTTATGAGGGCGGATGTAAGGCTTACCGTCAATGAGGTATTCAGATCAATGGGATTCGCATATGTCTCCCTTGACCTGATCGGCTACAGAAGCGGAAGCATGAATGAGGTGCTTTCTTAATCCTTTTTGCCAAAGCGCTTAAGATACGACGGGCTCTCGAAAAAGTTGTCTATGGAACGTACCAAAAGCCTCGGGGACATCGATTTGAGCAGATAGCTTTCGATGTTCAGCTTGGCTGCCTTCATAACGTGCTCCTTGTCGCTTTTTGAGGTAAGGAACATGATGGGTATGTCTCTGATGGTCGGCTCGGATCTGAGCATTTCAAGGACCTGCATACCGTCAACGATAGGCATCTCAACATCGAGAAGTATCAGATCAACGCGATCCTTTACAAGGAAGGTGATCGCACTCATACCCGAATTACACATATATACATCATATTTTTGCAATAAAGACTTTTGCAGCGAGTGGAGAGAGGCAGGTGTATCATCGACTATCAGTATCCTTTTTTTTGCCTCATCACCCTCCTCATCGGCTATGATGCGGTTGAGATCGGAAACGAGCTGCTGTACGTTGATGGGTCTCGGATATGTCTTGGTTATGATATCCTGCGGTATGAACTGAAAAATATCCTGCAGTTCATCGTCGTGTCCGATGATGAGGAAGCGGGGATTGTTCATAAGGACGTTCTCCTTGACGAACGAGTACTGATCCCTGAACTCCTTGCCGACGGTTTCCTCGTCCAGATACAGGATCCAAAACGGCTGAAGCACGCCCGCACGTCTGATCTCGTCCTCGATCATGGGTACACGGCTTGTATTGAAGCCCTCATGCTCAAGACCGTTGGCTATCGCGTTATACATAAAGCTCTTTGTGTTGCCTATCAGCAAAACTTCCTTATCCATGATGTTCCTCCCTGTCCGATGGCATTTACTTACTTAAGCTCAGGGTTTTCGGCAAACCAGTTCAGCACGGCATCCCTGTCTACATTTCTGACCATCTTATACATTATATCATATTTTGCCTGCTGTTGTGAAGTCAATTTATAATTTTTTAGCATTTTCAGTATTTCCTCTGCATTTCCGAAGTCAAATGAATCAACAAGCTCCTTTACCGAGGAAAAGGCATCGGCAAACATGTTATCGTCTATGGGGGCTAAGTTATCGTCCGTTTCCTCATTTTTATCAACGGCATCGATAAACGGCTTCAGCTTCTGTCTGTAGCTTTCGTAGAGGTTCAGCAGATCATCGGTCTTTTCATCGATCGCGGTCTGGTTTTCGGCATCGCCGCACTGCTCGAGATAGAAGGCGTCCTCCGAGAGCTTCATCGCCCCGATAAGCCTTGCCGTGCTCTTGAGGGCATGTACCTGTATCGTGTAGTTTCGGTAATCCTTATTCAGCCAGTAGCGCTCGATCTCGGCAGGCTTTGTGTCGAGGGTCTGCAAAAAGTCCTTGATCGCGTCTATGAGAGTCTCATCGTCTATGCAGTTTTCTATGGCGATCTTGTAATCTATACCCTCTAAGTGGGTTAGTATGTTATGCAGATCGTCCTCTGCCGAAGCTTCATCGTCAGTCCCGATCGCATCGTCGATATCCGGGTAGGTATCATCGCTGTCATCATAGTCATCCGATGTATGGAGCTCCACCAGATCCTTTGGAAGGTACTCGATGAGCAGGTTCTCCAGTTCGGTGCTGTCGACGGGCTTTGATAGGTAGTCCGTGAAGCCCGCGTTGATATAGAGCTCTCTGGCGCCTGCTATGGCATTGGCGGTGAGAGCGATATACGGGATGTTGCGGTTCGGGTTGTTGGTGAGCTCACGTATGCATATGAGCGTTTCGATACCGTCCATCTTTGGCATGCGGTGATCGAGAAATACCATGTCGTAGGCATTTTTCTTGATCAACTCTATGGCTGTTTTTCCGCTGAGAGCGGTATCTATCTTTATCTCGGTCTTTTTCAGCAGTCCTTTTATGACGGTTAAGTTCACCTGCATATCATCGACTATGAGAAGATGAGCGGCAGGAGCGCGGAGCTTTTCGTGGTATTTTTTCTGGGCGGCGAGAGACTTCTCGTACATGGAGTTGTAGTCGCCGATAGGATCCCAGTCGATGACGCCCTGATGTACTCCGAACGAGAAATCGGATCCCTTGCCGTAGATCGAGTGCACCTCAAGCTCCGACCCCATCAGGGCGAGAAGCCTGTTTACTATGTTCATGCCAAGGCCTGTTCCCTCGATGTTGCGATTTCTCTTCTCGTCAAAGCGGGAGAATCTCTCAAACAGGTGCGTCAGATCCTCCTCCTTCATACCTATACCGGTATCTATGACCTGAAATCTCAGGATGATGCTTCCGCGGTTGACGACCTCGTAGTCCACGTTCAGGGTGATGGAGCCGGTCTCCGTGTATTTGACGGCATTGGTAAGCAGATTGAGCACGCACTGCTTGATACGGATCTCATCACCGAACAGTATGTGAGGCAGCCCCTCATTTACATTTACAAAAAGATTCAGATTCTTCTCGCGGGCTCTCGAGGTGATCATGTTGACAAGGTCAGAGATCGAGGATGACAGATCATACTCGACCGGGATTATCTTCAGCCTGTCCGCATCAAGTCTGGAGCTGTCCAAGAGATCGTTTACAAGAGATAGCAGTGTCCTCGAGGAGTCCTTGATCTCAAGAGCATAGCGCTCTATCTGCTTGTTGCCCGCTTCCCTTATGATGATCTCGTTCATACCCATGATGGCGTTGATCGGAGTACGTATCTCGTGTGATACCGTCGATAAAAATGAGCTCTGCGCATCGTTGGCTGCCTTGACCACAAGGAGCTCGTTGAACACGCCTATGCTTCGGCTTAAGTCCCGGCGGAGCAGGGCAGTGTGGATAGAAAGATACGCAACGAGCAGAGCCATCAAAACGCCCATGAGAGCAAGCAGCGATGTTTGCTCGAACGAGGTGTTGCTCTCCTCCATATCCCGAATACGGTCGGTGATCGAGATAAGGTGGGAGAATATACGCTGGTTGTTGTCGAGTATCGCCTTGTACTCGTAGTCGAGGCTGACCATTTTGGATACAAGCTCACGGCTTTTTTCAACAAGGGGCAGCATGTTCTTAAGCTCTGTGGTCTTTATCATTGCGACCTTTATGAGCTGCTCGAGGGTTCTTAGGTTTCCGTATATCTTCCATCTGGAGTTGTTAGTCGCCCTGCCCTCGGTAACATGTACGGAATACTCCGAAAACTGCGTCGTTACTCCGTATATGATATCCAAAAAGCGGTTGCCCTCCGGGAATTCGTCTCCGAGCTGTGCTACCAGTCCGATCATCTTGGAGTAGAGCAGGTTGTCGTTTTTCGAGTACTCCAGATAGTAGCCGCGCGTGGTGGTATATCCTCTGGTCGATGAGATCTTAAGAAGCTCCTCGTAGTTGTCAAGAAGTCTCTCGGCATCTCTGGAGAGGTTATTGACATCATTTTTGGTAGACGGATTCACGACCTGCTCAAGAGCTGTGTTTGCCGCGTCGATCATTTCTTCAAAATTCTTCTTGATGCTTACGAATTGATCGGAGGAGGTGTAGTAGCTCTTGTCCATGCTGTTGATCTCATACTGCTTGTTTGCAATTATGTTCATTTGGTTTAGGATGTTTGCGTTGGTATTGGAACGCAGCAGTGTTATGAGTGATGTGAGACCGATAAACAGAAGAGATCCGATGGCAGCAAAACCAAGCAGGCGTATCTGCCTGCGTATATTTTTCAAAAAGCCGTCATTTTTAATAAGTGAGTTTGAATCGTTTGACTCCTTCACAAAAAGTCTCCTTTCCGATCAGCCGGTCGTATATGATCAGTGATTCATCAGTATTTAGGGAAACGCTGATTAAAGCGTTTCCTTGCACGAAAATCGTGGCACGAAGTGCCTTCCTATACGATTTTCTGTGCATCCTCCCGGA
>DMLD01000206.1 GCA_003453515.1 Lachnospiraceae bacterium | reverse complement strand
ACGGCTACAAGTTCGAACAGCTTGTGCTCGATATGATACACATGATGGATTCGTGCCTGCCGTTTGAGGTGGACAGGGAGCGAGAGTTTGCGCCTATCAAGAATCCTACCGGCGTTGACTCTGTCGAATCGGCAAGACAATTGTGCAAATTAAACGGGATAGAGCTGTAAGGTATGCCGGCAAAGTATGAAGACTCACAGACAGTGTGGGAAGAAAAAACTGCGATAAAAGCGATCAATATCGCCGCCTGTGACCTGTTAAAGGAGCTTAGGTACATGGGCGGTGCTATTTTTGCGTTTCAGTATAAGCCGGATAACAGGCTTGTGCTGCCCGCGACCGACGGCGAGCTGTACTGCTATGCCCCACAGAGGATACTGGATATTTTTGAGAACAATTACAGCTATCTTTTGAGAGCGTATCTTCACAGTGTTTTGCACTGCTTGTTTATGCACCCGTGGCTTAGGGGCGACAGGGACAGAAGGCTTTGGAATATCGCCTGCGATATAGCGGTCGAGTACATCATAGACCGTATGGACAACCGACCGTTCAAGAGGGCGTTAAGCCTTGTCAGGAAAAGGGTCTACGATACCTTTGAAGCAGAACAAAGGACTCTTGCCGCCGCCGGTGTGTACAGATATCTGCAGGGGCTCCCGGCTGAGGCTCTGGATGGACTGGAGAGAGAATTTATAACCGATGACCATGTGCTTTGGCCGAAGGAAAAACCGGATGAAAAGCAGCTTGCCACCAAGAATAAATGGCAGGACATAGGGGAGAGGTCAGAGCGGAAAAAAAGGCGGCTCGGAGACGAGAGCGACGACGGCGATATATCCATGTCAAAGCAGATACGCGCGGCGAGAAGCAGGCGCAGCTACAGAGAGTTTCTGCGTGATTTCATGGTGATGAGAGAGGAGCTGAAGACCGATCCGGATGAGTTCGACACCGGACTCTATATGTATGGACTGAGCCTTTATAAAAATATGCCGATCATCGAGCCCCTCGAGACGAAGGAGGAAAACAGGATCAGGGATTTTGTCGTGGTCGTGGATACGAGCTATTCGACTTCGGGGGAGCTTATAAAGAGATTTTTGAGTGAGACATTCAAGCTGCTTACGGAGGATGATTCCTTTTTCAGTGTGGGACGCGTACATGTATTGCAGGCTGATGACAGGGTCAGGACGGACACCGTGATAAAAAGAGAGGATGATATCGACAGGATATTCGACTCGTTTGAGATACGCGGCGGCGGCAACACCGACTTCAGACCGGCTTTCAGATACGTTGATGAGCTTATGGAGAACGGAGCGTTTGACAAGCTTTGCGGGCTGTTGTATTTCACGGACGGACGTGGTATATACCCGACAAGGCAGCCGGGGTACAAGACGGCATTTATATATATGGAGCCGTATGAAAGTGAGGACGTTCCGCCCTGGGCGATACAGCTGCTGCTCGACGAAACACTGCTCTGATCAGACTTTTGAACGCCTGATCTCATCGAGCAGCTCACCGCGGTTGCTGCCGGTCAGATACCTTGAAGAGTATTCAAGATATTTTTTACTCGGAGCCTCAAGGAAAAACATCACCGCGTCCGCAGACAGTGTCAGCTCGGTCACAAACAGTACCATCTCGCTTTCGGATGTGAAGGCATCCTCTATAAAGCCAAAGGAGTTTTCTATCATGGCAGCTACACGATCTCTTTTCTCAGCTGCACCTTCCTCTTTATCGGAAAAATACTGTGATATTTTTTTCAAAATGGCTGTCACTATGAGCTCGACAACGGTGATACGCTCGTCAAATCCGGCGTTTATAAGCCTCTCGTAGATGATGCCGGGAGCGCTTCCGTTAAGTATCTCATCTGTCGGATATTCCTCCTCATATTTATAATAAAGATCAAGATACTCCGCGAAATCCTCAGCGACCTCGCGGTGAAACAGATACTCATATATAACATCCTTCGTGACGGCTATCCCCTCGTCGTGATATATGGAAATGAGATTGCTCAGATCCTCCCAGCCTCTGGCTGTAACAAAGTGTCTCCCGTCGGTATCGGTCTCCATACGGTAGAAGTTATCGGGATGTATGTCAAGATAGGAGCGTATGGCGCGGTGTATGCCGACAGTGGCGGCGTACTCCTTCCAAACTCCGTAGTCCGCTTCGACGGGTATCTGTCTTACCCTGTCAAGAGTGACTACATCAAACTCTCGGACGGATTTGTTGTACTCGGGCGGGTTCCCTGCGGCAACGATTATCCAGCCGCTCGGGACCTCCTGATTTCCGAAGGTCTTACATTGTAAAAATTGAAGCATAGTGGGCGCCAGAGTCTCGGATACACAGTTTATCTCGTCGATAAACAGTATCCCCTCCCTTAGTGAGGTATTCTCCATCTGCTCATATATGGTGGATATGATCTCGCTCATGGTGTATTCGGTCACGGAATATGCTTTGCCGTCATACGTTTTTTCCTTTATGAACGGCAGTCCTACCGCGGTCTGTCTGGTATGGTGCGTTATCGTATAGGAAACAAGACCTATGTGACACTCGTCCGCGACCTGCTCCATGATCTGTGTTTTGCCGACGCCCGGCGGACCGATCAGCAGCAGGGGTCTTTGACGGACCTGAGGTATCAGATAGCTGCCGTGCTTATCCTTTTTCAGATACGCCTT
>DMLD01000085.1 GCA_003453515.1 Lachnospiraceae bacterium | reverse complement strand
ATCGCTCTTGACGGATCCAAGATCCATCTCTTCGATAAGGACACAGAGGAGACGATCTGCAACTGATCGGATGGTTGATTGAATACCTTATGTTTTTGGATAAATTCTCGATACGAGATTTGACAGCGTATAAGGGATTCTTCCTGTGATATATGTTTGAGGTCCCCGTCGGAAAGCCGACGGGGACTTTGATTTCTAAGTATACACTGTTGATATCAACAAACGAAAGGGACATTCTAAAGATGAGCAAACTGACCGATGATGATATTATTTATATGAGAAGAGCGATCGAGCTCGCCGGGAGAGGCATAGGCAGGGTTTCTCCGAATCCGCTTGTAGGTTGCGTTGTCGTGCTGAACTCATCTGTAGTGGCTGAGGGCTGGCACGATCACTACGGTGGATATCACGCTGAGAGAAACGCCCTGCTCTCATGTGATGCTGATTTGACCGGCGCAAGCATGTATGTAACTCTGGAGCCGTGCTGTCACCACGGAAAAACTCCTCCCTGCACGGAGATCATCATCGAGCGTGGCATAAAAAGGGTCTACATCGGATCGGATGACCCCAATCCTTTGGTGGCGGGAAAAGGTATCAGTCAGCTTCGAGAGGCAGGGATTGAGGTCATAACGCATGTTCTCAAGGATGAATGTGACGCTATAAATGATATTTTCTTCAGATATATAACATCAGGCTATCCTTTTGTGGCAATGAAGTACGCTATGACGCTTGACGGCAGGATAGCTGCAGATGCAGGCAAGCCTCTTCAAATCACCGGAGATGAAGCCCGCTCCCATGTACATGAGCTTCGCAAGCGCTACAGCTCGATCATGGTCGGTATAGGCACTGTTTTGGCTGATGACCCGATGCTAAACTATCGGGGAGAGCCGGATGGCTCCGACTTCAACTATGACCCTATTCGAATTGTAGTCGATTCGCACCTGCAGATCCCTATGGGATCAAGACTGGTCAAGAGCGCACGAGATATACCTACCGTAGTGGCATGTCTGACGGAGACAGGCTCGGCTGACACCGACAAGCCAAGCCGGGAGGAAAAAATAAGAGGCCTTACCGATGCGGGTGTGACTATATGGCAGCTTCCTGCCGACAATTACGGACATGTACGCATGGAGAGTCTGCTCAAAAAAATCGGTGACGAAAAAATAGACAGCGTACTCGTGGAGGGCGGCGCCGGCATACACGGCTCATTATTGGGGATCAACAGCTTTATCAATCGCGTATATGCGTATATATCACCTAAGCTTATCGGCCGCGGTATTTCTCCTACTGCCATGCCAAACAGCCCCATTACGGGCGATGCCGCTCATATCGAAGCAAACGGTACCACCGGCGAGGGCTTCTCCCTTACCGAAGTCGAGGTCATACAGCTTGGAAACGACATCCTTATAACCGGAAAGCCGGTTACAGCTTTTGTTGATTTTTCTCTGAATGTATGATAAACTATCAAGGTAGGCTTTACATCACAGTATTAGAGGAGAAATGATATGTGGATCAAAATACCCTATGAAAACAATCTTATAAACACCGACAGAGCCCGCAGGATATCTGTTAAGCGGGCTGCAGGAAACGGAGCAAAGTCTACTTTTAAAGTGATAGTATCCACGGAAGCCCAACACTATACCCTATTTGCCAGTGACAAGGAGGCTGAGTGCGCTCAGGTCCTTGATGAGATATTTACGGCAATGGATCTTGAAAAGCCGACCTATGTCGTACCTATGTCAAAGCTCAAGCTGTCACGCTGATACGACGGCATAAGAGCTTCGAACAAATACATAACGAGGAAGCAAGCTATGTTTACCGGACTGATAGAAGAGATAGGCGTGGTTGACCGCATACACCGCGGATCGACCTCTGCACATATCAAGATAAAATGCGCTGCTGTACTTGACGATATCCACATCGGTGACAGTATAGCCGTAAACGGAGTATGCCTGACCGCGACAAATGTCAGCCGCGACAGCTTCGAAGCCGATGTGATGGAGGAGACGATCAGAAGGAGCTCCCTGTCAGGGCTCGGAAGCGGTCATTTGGTGAACCTCGAGAGAGCTATGCCCATGGGCGGCAGATTCGGCGGTCATATAGTTGCCGGACATGTAGACGGGATAGGACGTATCGTTTCCGTTAAAAATGAAGAGATGGCTGTTGTTTTCCGCATATCAGCCAAAGAGCTGATGCGCTATATAGTTCCCAAGGGTTCCATCGCCGTGGATGGGATAAGCCTGACAGTAGCAAATGTAGATAGTGATACTTTTAGTATCTCCATCATACCTCACACGATATCAAACACAACCTTAAAGGATAAAGCAGTGGGGGATATCGTAAATCTGGAGACAGATATTATAGGAAAATATGTTGAAAGCCTGATCATCGGTAAGTCAACCGCTGATAGTGCCGCCACACTCTCCGGTCAGCCAACCGCTGATAACGCCGGTACACTCTCCGGAGACTACGAGGTGGCGAGGGCATTTTTGGAGAAAAACGGTTTCTGATTTACAAAAAACATCGGAGGAATACATAATGAATAGCAATAATCCGCCTCTTGCCTCTATAGACGAAGCACTTGATGAATTGCGCGCCGGCAGGGTGATCCTGGTCATTGATGATCCGGATCGCGAGAACGAGGGCGATCTCATCTGTGCTGCGGAGCACGCAACCACGGAGAATGTAAACCTGATGGCGAGTGATGCCAAGGGACTTATATGCATGCCAATGAGCCACGATATGACGGTAAAGCTTGGGCTGGAGCAGATGGTCGACAACAACACTGACAACCACTCGACCGCATTTACCGTATCTATCGACCACATAGACACAACCACCGGTATCTCTGCTGTCGAACGCTCCCTCACAGCGATGAAGTGCGTGGAGGATGACGCAAAGCCTGAGCATTTTCGGCGTCCGGGTCATATGTTTCCCCTCGAAGCGCGTGAGGGCGGTGTGCTGAAGCGTGCTGGACACACAGAGGCGACCGTCGATCTTATGCGGCTTGCAGGGCTCAAACCGTGCGGGCTGTGCTGTGAGATAATGCGTGAGGACGGCACGATGATGCGCACACCCGAGCTGTATGATTTTGCATCGGAGCACGGGATAAAAGTCATAACCATTGAGGAACTGATACGCAAGAGACTTGAAAGTGAAACGCTGGTATCCCGCGAGGCAGTAGCCAAGCTCCCCACAAAGTATGGGGATTTCACTATATATGGCTATAAAAATATCACCAACGGCGAGCATCATGTCGCCCTGACCATGGGAGACGTGGCTGACGGCGAGCCCGTACTTTGCAGAGTCCACTCGGAATGTCTTACGGGCGATGTGTTCGGTTCAAAAAGGTGCGACTGCGGCGAACAGCTTGACAGCGCATTAAAAATGATAGCAGATGAAGGACGCGGCGTGCTTCTCTACATGAGACAGGAGGGGCGCGGTATCGGGCTTTTGAACAAGCTTAAGGCTTACGCGCTTCAGGAGGATGGCTATGACACGGTGGAGGCCAACATAAAGCTGGGCTTTCCGCCGGATCTCAGAGAATACGGTATCGGAGCGCAGATCCTTCATCATCTCGGGGTCAAAAGACTCAGACTTATGACCAACAATCCGACCAAGATAGCGGGATTGTCAGGCTACGGGATCACGATTGAGGAACGTGTTCCCATACAGATCGAGCCGCACCCCGAGGATTACAAATATCTAAAAACTAAACAGGAAAAAATGGCTCACATGACAAGCTATAAATGATCATGATGATCTGCGAAATACTGAAGTATTTAATATTTTTCAAAATATATTAATATTGATCGGAGGTATACGATGAAAATTATTGAAGGAAAGCTTATTGGAAACGGAATGAAGATCGGTATGGTCGCTGCCAGATTCAACGAATTTATCGTAAGCAAGCTGGTAAGTGGAGCCGAGGATGCTCTTGTTCGTCACGGCGTAAACGAGGATGATATCGAGCTCGCATGGGTCCCGGGATCATTTGAGATACCGGTCATCGCCAAAAAAATGGCATCGTCCGGAAGGTACGACGCCATCATCTGTCTCGGTGCGGTGATCAAGGGATCAACCTCACACTATGATTATGTCTGTGCCGAGGTAAGCAAGGGTGTTGCTGCTGTCGGAATGGAGACAGGAGTCCCCACACTGTTCGGCGTACTTACCACGGATAATATCGAACAGGCCATCGAGCGTGCCGGAACCAAGGCAGGCAACAAGGGCTATGATGCCGCTATGTCAGCTATCGAGATGGTTTCACTGAGTAAGCAGTTCTAAGGATACACTGATGAAATCAGTGTATCCTTAGAGCCTTCGGCAGGATGCACAGAAAATCGTGGCACGATTTTCGTGCAGGGAAACGCTTTAATCAGCGTTTCCCTAAAAAAAATCTATACACTACACCCCGAGGAATGTCACTCTTTAGTGACATCCTCTATCACCGGGCCGTAATCCACTGCGATGACAAACAGCAGCGTGCTTACCGCCACCAAAAACGCTGTGAGATACGATGTAAACAGGTATCCGAGCAGCTGATCGGGCTGCTCGATAACCAGCTTTATCCCGTTTATAAGGTAATATCCACCGCAGAGCACTCCCATCACCGCCGCAAATATTGTGAGCGGTCTTGTTCCTATTCTCTGATACTGCAAAAAGCATATGATATAACAGATGAGCACCAACGCGCAAAGCACCATGATGCTGAGTCCGTTCCCTGCGAGTATGCTCGCCTGCGAAATCAGGTTTGACACTCCCGAGAGCACCATCAGCCCAAATCCCACGGTCACCGGCATGGCTGCCGACCTGCCGTCCATCATCCTCTTGCAGGCATACACAAGGCACACACACGCCGCGAAGGAAAGCGGAGCAGTGAGAAGCCAAAGCGTGATGAGCAGCACATCCATATCAGGCTGTCTTACCAACTCAATAAACGAGAGTATCGCACGACCTACATCATATGCTGATATTACTACCGAAAAAAGCAACACCATGCGTAACGGTGTTATAAGCATCGTGTTTCTAAAACGAATATCGTCTATTTGATCTTCCATAATAATAACCTCCTTTACAATGAGGATTATACCATATTTTTATCTGACTATCAAGTTTTTCGGCTTACAGTCTTTACATTTTTCAAAAAAAATGGTAAAATTCTATTGTGTGAGTCATATGGCTCACGCAAGACAAACTGCAAAGAAAAGTACTTTGCAATACTTAGTACAATGAAAGGAATGAAGACTATGGAAAAGAAAGGATTTTTAGCGGAATTTAAGGAGTTTGCACTGCGCGGAAGCGTGATGGATCTGGCAGTCGGCGTCATCATCGGTGCTGCATTCCAGGCAATTGTGAATTCACTGGTTGAGGATATACTTTCACCTATCCTCGGTCTGGTACTTCAGGGGAACTTCAGCGGACTTTCACTCGACCTGTTCGACGGAAGAGTTTCTATCCGCTACGGAAGCTTTTTTATGGCGATAGTAAACTTCGTCATCATGGCATTTGTGATCTTCCTGATCGTCAAGGGGATCAATACCATCAGAAACCGCGGCAAAAAGAACGAGACTTCGGAGCCTACCGAGAAGACCTGTCCTTACTGCCAGTCTCAGATCTCGATCAAGGCTACGAAGTGCCCTCACTGCACATCTACTCTTGACTGATACGCTAAAGAAAAGGAAATGCAAGTATTAATTTGCATTTCCTTTTCTTCTTTTGGACGCGGAGTCATTGCCCCCGCGCCCGATATTCTTTGTCTGCACGTACACTGCTGTTACGTTGTCTCCATCCGAAACCACCTTCACCATATCGCCCGGCTGTACATCTGCCGATGTTATCTCGGTCTGAGAGCCGTTCTCCTCGCGATAAAAGGCGGTTGAACTGCTGATGCTGTAAGTCTTTGATTCACCCTTACCGATCCTACCCTGCCCGTCAGGTGCACCGTTTCCCGAGTCCTTCGATCCGTCCGCATTTCCGCTTGGTGCCTGCCCGTCCGGCG
>DMLD01000178.1 GCA_003453515.1 Lachnospiraceae bacterium | reverse complement strand
GGTAAGGCAGAGCAGTTCGATGATCTGACGATGCTGTGTTTGGAGTACAAGGGTCACTGATGTGAGGCATACGGCGGAGACATCGGGCAGCCGGATAAATATCAAGGGGGGGATCGTTCAATGCTAAAGCAATATACCGAAGAGCAGGTAATACTGCGCGAGGGAGAGACCGATAAGTCGCTTTACAAGATCGTGTCCGGCAAAGCAGTTGTCTACATCGGCTACGGACAGGCATATGAAAATGTCGTCGGGGTGATCTCAAAGGGAGCGTATTTCGGAGAGATCGGTGCCTTCACGGGCAGTCCGTCCATATACACCGTGGTCGCATACGAGGACAGTCTGGTCATGGAGATCACCGGGGAGGAGATGGATGAGTACGCCAAGCTAAACTACAGGGATCTGCTCGCAATCGTGTCCAACATGGCGCGGTCCATGTTGAAGCTTAAGGCAAATATCGACCTGTTAAACAAGGATGTCTTAGCACTTCTAAGCGATAATGAGACCGAGAAGAATAAAAATGAGATCAGGGAACGGATCAGAAGAAGTGATGTGTCCAAGCAGCTTGTACAGTATCAGATACAGATGGGGCTGAAGCTGTGAATGTAAATTTTTAACGGTTTTTGTTTACATTCGGACTAAATTCTGTTATAATTTGGTCTAGATTTGAAAAAAAAAGGAGCTTTACAATGCTTAATATAACGAAAAATGAAAATGGGAGTGATATCACCATCGTCCTTGACGGTAAGGTCGACACCACCTCAGCACCGATGCTGATGGAGGAGCTTGTCCCGATCATCGATTCGTTCGATGCCATAACCTTTGACCTCAAGGATGTATTATATGTTTCGAGCTCAGGGCTGAGCGCATTCCTTGATACTGACAAGAAGATGCTTGACAAGGGGAAAACGGTTTATTTTAAAAATGTACCGGATGAGGTCATGGATATATTTGATATGACCGGCTTTGCGGGAGTTTTGAACTTTATCTGAAAGGAGCTTTGATTTGGATCTCTATCTTTGGGCAAATGTGATAGTATGCGTATTTGCGTTTGCCGCACTTATTTACGGAGCGACAGAGTTTCTAAAACCCAAAAAAGCGCTGTATGGAAAGATGATAACGCTTGCCATGCTGTGTATCGTATTCAGCCGTTTGTCCAATATAGTAAGAATTGTGACACAGGGGAATCTTTACGACAGCTTTCAGCTTGGATTTTTGGGAGGAATAGGGAGCTTTTTATTTTTCTTCTCGTCAAATTTCGGGACTATAGACTCCATGGCAGATGACGGGAGCAAGACATTTCTTAAATACCGGCTTATCGGACTTATAGCTCCGGTCACGACGGTATGCGTATATGTTTTGGTATTCCTGATCGGAGATGCTCCGCTGCTGTGGAAGATACAGGGCGGAATGCTGATGGTATTCGTAGCCCAGTGCTCATACTACCACCTGAAGCATTTGGTCCTGCCGGACGTGGAATTTGGTATAATCAAGAGCCTCAGACCGTACAATTTCTTTGCCCTGCTGTACATGATGTCATCTGTTTTGGAATGCGTGGCACTCAAGAATCAAAACGGAATACTGACCTTGATCAGCTGTATCCTGTCAGGGATATTCATATTTGCAATGATGGTGCTGACAGTGAACGGACTGAAAAGACTTGGAAGGAGGCGGTGATCATGGGCGACATGATATATTATTTGTTCATATGTATATTTATCCCGTTGCTCGTGAGTGTTCCTCTGATCCAGAAGCCTTCGCGTGATATCATGATATATCTTCTTTCGGGGATATTTATAGCGCTGTTTGTATCCGAATTAAACGGTCTCCTTCTCAAAGCATTTGATAATAATACTCTGATGGTGACGACGACCGTTACCCCGATAACCGAGGAAATAGTAAAGGCTCTTCCGGTCGTTTTGTACGCGTTTCTTTTTACAAGATCCAGACAGATGCTGCTATCGGTATCGTTTGCGCTGGGAGTCGGCTTCGCTCTTTTTGAGAACACATATATTTTGATAAGAAATGTTGAGAACCTGTCGCTCGGATGGGCTGTCATCAGGGGATTTTCAACGGCATTGATGCACGGTATATGTACTGCCGCCATCGGATACGGTCTCAGCTATATCAGGACCCGTAAAAAGCTTTCCATACCCGGGACCTTCGCACTTTTGGTCACCTCGATCATATATCATGGTATGTTCAACATGATGGTGCAGTCCGAGAATCTGCGATATGTGGCATATTTTCTGCCGGGTCTGACCTATATTCCGTTTTTGGTATATCTGATAATGGTGAGATTGCGCAGGACACGGAAAATGGCAGTGTAATAATAGCTTTGAAAAAGGACAGATGTGGTTGAACAAATGATTAATAAGAATGATGATGAGCTCAAATGGGAGCTCGTAAGCACGGAGCATATCGTGCAGGACAAGTGGATAGATTTCAAAAAGTCGGCATACAGGTTCCCGGACGGAACAGTGTTTGAGCCCTTCTACAGCTACAGCCGCAGAGATTATGTGGTGATAGTGGCTTCGGATGAGGATGGGAACTATCTGTGTGTGCGGCAGTTCAGACAGGGCATAGGCAGGGTCACAACAGAGTTTCCCGCAGGCGGGATAGAGCGTGAGGACGGCAAAGAATACGGAACTTACGACTCGTCTGCCGAGGAGGCTCTGGACGCTGCCAAAAGAGAGCTGTTGGAGGAAACGGGGTATGAGTCCGATGATTGGACGCATATGCTCACCATCCCATCCAACGCGACCATAGCCGATAACTATGCCCATCTGTTTGTCGCGAAGAGCTGTCGAAAGGTAGCGGGTCAGTCTCTGGATGAGACAGAGTGTCTGAATGTGACTGTCCTTTCGGAAAAGGAAATCGATGATATGGTCTACGGCGGAGAGTTTTTGCAGGCGATGCACGTGACAGCGTGGCTGATGTCCAAAACGTATCCAAAAGGTGCTATGTAAAAGGAGAGGTGAAAGGCTGCTGTTCATAGGCAGATGTTCAGGTCTGTCGGTTATGAACAGCAGCTTTTTTTAAGGATACACTGTGTATCCTTAATCCCCTCCGGGAGGATGCACAGAAAATCGTATA
>DMLD01000143.1 GCA_003453515.1 Lachnospiraceae bacterium | reverse complement strand
ACATATCCTCCCAGCCTTTTTGTCAGCACACTGTCAAGCATGTATCTCAGCACCGCGGGCTGAAGTCCCGTGGTATATGAGTTTATCAAAAAGAACAGGGCGTGGTCGCTTAGCAGCATGGAGCTTTTTATAATGAGCTCGTACACCCTTTCCTCGAGCTTCCAAACCTCACCCTTTGGTCCCCTTCCGTAGGACGGCGGATCCATCACTATACCCTCGTAGTGGTTTCCGCGCCTGATCTCACGCTCCACAAACTTCAAACAGTCGTCGACCAGATACCTTATCGGCGCATTACCGAGTCCGGAGGCATGGGCATTTTCCTTTGCCCATCCGACCATTCCCTTTGCGGCATCCACATGTGTCAGGGCAGCTCCGCTCGCCGCGCACGCAAGAGTCGCTCCGCCCGTATAGGCAAACAGGTTCAACACCTTCGGCATTTCCCCGTTTGGCTTATCACTTCCCGCATCACGCAGTATCCTCGACATCCATTCCCAGTTCACTGCCTGTTCCGGAAAAATGCCGGTATGCTTGAACTGAAAGGGCTTTAAATTAAATGTAAGCTTACTTCCCATGAGATCATAGTGAATGTCCCACTGCTCGGGAAGGTCGATAAACTCCCACGAGCCACCGCCCTTGCTGCTTCTGTGATAGTGCGCATTTTTATGCTTCCACTCGGGCGCGTCATGTCCCGTATCCCATATGACCTGGGGATCGGGTCTGACCAGGATGTAGTCACCCCAGCGCTCGAGCTTCTCACCGCACGAGGTATCTATGACCTCATACTCTTTCCAACCGTCTGCTACCCACATACCGACACACCTTTACATTACTTGCCCAATTTGTTTTTAACGCCGTTTATAACATCCTTGGCGCCTTCCTCGAGCATGCCTGCCGCCTCCTCAACCTTTTTGTCAAGCTCATGCTCTTTGGCAAAATCCTTTATTTTCTCTCCGTTCTCGTTCAAAAAATCAACTGCTTTGTCGACAAAGCCTTCAGCTTTTTCCTTATCTATCATTGTAGTTTCTCCTTATACATTTATATCAGCCTTTAACCCGAGCAGCTCCTCGTTCTCTTTGAGCACCGGGCGCACAACATTTTCTATATATTCCCTTACCTGACTTGGCGAGCGTCCGACATAGCGCGCGGGATTCATAGTTTCCTTCAGTTCCTCAAGCGTCATCGGGAAATCATCATCCTCGGCGATCAGCTCCAGCAGATTGTTGTCAAGACCTCTCTCCTTGACATGTGTCCCCGCCTTCATCGACAGCTCACGTATCTTCTCATGAAGCTCCTGCCTGTTGCCGCCTGCCTTGGTCGCATCCATCATTATGTTTTCCGTAGCCATAAACGGAAGCTCAGCCATGAGGTGCTTGGTTATGACCTTGTCATAAACCACGAGCCCGTCCACAACATTGAGATACAGATCAAGAATACCGTCCACCGCAAGAAAGCCTTCTGCTACAGAAAGTCTCTTATTAGCCGAATCATCGAGCGTTCTCTCAAACCACTGTGTCGCAGAAGTTATAGCAGGATTTAGCGCATCGATCATTACATATCTCGATAACGAGGCTATCCTCTCACTTCTCATCGGGTTTCTCTTGTATGCCATTGCCGAGGATCCGATCTGTCCCTTTTCAAACGGCTCCTCTATCTCCTTGAGATGCTGCAAAAGCCTTATGTCATTCGAGAACTTGTGCGCTGAAGCCGCTATACCGGCAAGCACGTTTATCACACGGGTATCAAGCTTTCTCGAATACGTCTGCCCCGATACGTCAAAGCACGCCTCAAAGCCCATCTTCTTCGCGATCATGTGATCGGCTTCTATACATTTTTGCTCATCTCCGTCAAAGAGCTCCAAAAATGAAGCCTGCGTCCCCGTAGTCCCCTTTGACCCGAGCAGCTTCATCCCGCCGAGCACATAGTCAAGATCTTCAAGATCCATCATAAGCTCCTGTATCCAAAGCGTGGCTCTCTTTCCGACCGTCGTCGGCTGCGCCGGCTGGAAGTGTGTAAACGCCAGAGTCGGAAGATCCTTGTATCTCATGGCAAAGCCCGAGAGCTCATCGATCACGTTGACAAGCTTCTTCTTGACAAGTCTCAGCCCCTCTCTCATAAGAATGACATCCGTGTTGTCACCCACATAGCAGGACGTCGCACCGAGATGAATTATCCCTGCCGCCTTGGGACACTGCTGCCCGTAGGCGTACACATGGCTCATCACATCGTGGCGGACTATCTTCTCCCTCTCTCTCGCCACATCATAGTTTATATCATCCTGATGCGCCTTCAGCTCTTCTATCTGTTCATCAGTTATCCTCGGGTTTCCATCCGCATCCTTCAGCCCAAGTTCCTTCTCCGTCTCAGCCAGCGCTATCCACAGCCTTCTCCAAGTCCGAAACTTCATGTCCGGTGAAAAAATGAACTGCATCTCCTTGCTGGCATAGCGTTCCGAAAGCGGACTCACATACACATCTCTCGACATTCTACACTTACCTCCTGTAATAACAACATTTAATTTTTATCAGAATTTGTTTTTCTGTCTTTTAATAATTCGACGTCTCTTCCGCTCATCAGTCTCTGTTTGATGATCCTGACGACCGATGCGTCGATCCTGTCCATACTCATATTGCTCGTGTTGACTGCGACGCGGAGCGCCTGTATGGCTCTCTGCTTATCCCTTGGCTGGTATATGATATCGCACCCCGCCTTTACAGCCTCAACAGCCAGATATCCGTCCGTATCGTCAGGATAGCGCTTTATAAGCCTGTTATCATTGAGCGGCGGCGTATATATCACTCCGTCAAAGCCAAGCTCTGTCCTCAATAAAGACGTGACTACCTCATATGACAAAAATGCCGATGTTATCATCGCCGATATCTTGGGATAAGCCGTCACGCTCATCATTATCCTGTCGGCTCCCGCCCCTATCGGCTCGGTGTACCTCTCACTGATCTTGTCTCTGATAGTCATGAGCGAATCGGTATCTTCGGGTATCACATCCGTGGATATGCCCGTACCGTCTCCCGGTATATCACCGGAGGCATCACCCGGGGTGTCCGTCGTATCCGAATCCGTATCCTCGTCACCATCCTCCTCATCGACATCCGGAAAATACTTAAGCATATGATCTATATCATCATATCCCTTTACCATCATTGCGACCTTCTCATCAAGAGAAAGCCGAAGCGTTATGTTTTGCGCTATTTCAAGCGCTCTGTCGGGACTGAGCCTGACAGCCTCTCCGCTCACCGCCTCCGCAGCCGGACCGCTCACCGCTCCCGGCGCATCAGTGCTTCCGTTATGAGGCTTGGGCTCATCGGGTCCTGCCGCACCGCATCCCGAGAGCACAAGCACAGCAGTCAGCGCTATAGCACATGATCTTTTATTAAACTTAAACATAATTTACTACCACTCTTCACTTATTGTAGAACTCGGTGATCCTGTCAAACCTTGCTGTCATGTTTTTGAGCACCTTATCTGCTAAAACCAGATTTACCATAGACTCGACCACCACCACCGCACGTGGCGCTATGATGGGATCGTGGCGTCCCTTCACCGAGATATCTATCATCTCTCCATCCCTGCTCAACGCTCTCTGCATGACGGATATGGAAGGGGTCGGCTTGACCGCCGCCCTGATAACTATGTCTCCCCCATCACTTATCCCGCCAAACACTCCCCCGGCGTTTTCAGGGCTGTTGTTCTCAGAGCCTTTGAGCAGGGTCACACCGAATCCAGCACCTATCTCGACTCCCTTCACGGCTCCTATGGACATGATCGCGCCCGCCAATCCGGCATCAAGCTTGTCAAACACCGGATCACCGAGTCCTCCCGGGACCCCGGTCGCCACGCACTCTATCATCGCGCCCACCGAATCTCCGTTCTTCATCTGCTCATTTAAATACTCCTCAGCAGCGTTTGACACATCCGTATCCGGCATCATCAGCGGAGAAGCCGCAATCTTGGAGGGCTCCGGCACATATCCGCTGTTTATGACCGTTCTTCCCCTCTCATCCGTTCCGTAATACTCCTTCGGCGGCATATATATGTTATTTTTGCAGACAAATTCCCCGATCTGCTTGACATACGCGACCACGGATATACTTAGAGGGTCAAGAAGCTTTGCCGCGACCACTCCTGCAGCGACTCTCGCCGCCGTCTCCCTTCCGGATGACCTGCCGCCGCCGCGATAGTCCCTGAACCCGTATTTCTCATCAAAGGTACGGTCCGCATGCCCCGGTCTGTAGTACCCTGCTATTTCAGAGTAGTCAGCAGAGCGCTGCGAGGTATTTTTGATCATAAGCGATATGGGCGTTCCCGTCGTCCTCCCCTCAAAAACACCGCTGAGTATTTCTACCGTGTCACTCTCCTTACGCGGCGTCGCGTACCTGTTGCGCCCCGGCGCCCGTCGCGCCATGGCTTCCTCAAAATCAGGCTCTGCCAGCGGTATACCAGCGGGACACCCGTCTATCACCACACCGAGAGCTCTTCCGTGCGACTCGCCCCATGTACTTATCTTAAAAATATCCCCAAAAACAGATCCGGACATATCATCCTCCATCCCCTTCTTGTATGCTGCCGGACAGATCAACTCATATCCGGAATGACATTTTTCCTAACCATTCTACCATTTTTCGATTTTTTTGGCAACTCAAATTTTACAATTCACAGCTAACTCTTACTTGCTTTTTTCACATATCTGGTTTATAATAACTATATACGACATTTTATATGCCGCGTCAGTTGAGGCGAAAGGAGTTTTTATGTTTAGTCAGTTTTTTGGACATTATCTTGTTGAAAACCAGAAAATAACCGCTGAGCAGTTCTCCTCGTGTATGAATTATATCAAGGCAAATCGCGTAAAGCTCGGACTGATAGCCGAGAGTGAAGGACTTCTTACAAGCTCTCAGGTCATGGAGCTCAACTATCTGCAGGTGCAGTCCGATGAGCGTTTTGGTGATCTCGCCGTCAAGAAGGGGTATCTGACCGAATCTGATGTCAACTATCTTCTCGGTCTCCAAAGCAATCCGTACCTTTTGTTTGTCCAGGCACTCGATGAAAACGGCTGCCTTACACATGACGAGATCGACTATAACCTGACAGCCTTCCAGAAGGAGAACGATTTTTCCAACTCTATCATGAAAGCCATCAGGGATGCCAATATCGAGGGTATGCTTCCTGCGTTTGTACATGTAGACGACAGACGATATCTGGATCTGATCGGATTGGCTCTGAGAAATATTATCAGATTTATAAACACATATCTGCGAATAGCTCCGGGAGAGTTTGTCTCCGGAGAAGCGCCTCATTACGCCGCATACCAGCATACGATAGGCGATTATTCGTGTATGCTCGGCTTCACCGGCGAGAACGATGATATACTCATGATGGCTGACGGGTATGCAAAAGAAGAATTCGGAACAGTCGACGAGGATGCACTTGATTCCATCGCCGAGTTTACAAACTGCGTCAACGGTCTGTACGCAGCAGAGCTCAGCTTTCAAAACATATCGATGGATATGATGCCGCCAAAGCTCAGCTTCGACGAGCCCATCGATGTAAAGGGCGAATACTATTCACTTCCTATTTTTCTGGAAGGAAAGCAGTGCAACCTCATCATCAGAATAGACTGAAAACACTTATATCGCATATACAGTGTTCAAAACAAAAGAAATTATTTATAATATGGGAGGAAATAAGACATGGCAAGGATACTAATTGTCGACGATTCCCGTACGTCACGAAGGATGCTCACCAATATCCTCGAAAAGTATGGACATGAAGTGGTAGGTGAAGCCAGAAACGGAGAAGAAGGTGTTGCCAAATACCGAGAGTTGAAGCCCGATATTGTTACACTTGATATCACCATGCCGGTCATGGATGGGTTGGGAGCTTTAGACGTCATCGTGGACGAGGATCCGGAAGCAAATGTGATCATGGTGACCGCCGCAGGACAGAAGGAGAAGATGGTCGAAGCCATCAAGCGAGGCGCTCTGGAGTTTATGCAAAAGCCCTTTGATCCGGAACAGATCGGCTCCGTCATTGAGTCGATCCTTGAAAAAGACTGATAATACGAAAAGAGCGATGTCTGACATCGCTCTTTTTATATGCTGGGACAGCTGTTAAGGATACACTGATTAAATCAGTGTATCCTTAACCCTGTCACTTAAGCTCTACCCCGGGCTTTATGTATACCTTTGAGCTCTTCAGATAACCGAACAGCATCCACAGGCAGTACACTGCGACCACTCCCATCGCCACATTGTAGATGACAGCGGAGGCAACATCCGGCATGATCGTCGGTAGAAATCCGTTCAGAAATTTAATCAAGAATTGACTTACAAGTGGTACTGCAAACATCATCAATTTCTTGCCGCTGATGAAATAGTGGCTCATTACAAGTGTCGTCCCCACCATGATAAGTATAAATATAACTGTATCTATTATAAATAAATACATATTCTCAACGCTCAGTCCGATGACCTTTTGCTCCGTCTCGCTATCCCCCGCAAACGTCCCGAATCTCATCTGAAAGCTCACTATCAGCGGAGTTCCATAGATCAGAACATAGTTCCAAACCGTGTACGCCATACCGAATCCCAGACCCACGGCTGTCCCTCGCTTCTCATTTATCTCGTGCATATTGGACAGATATATTGCCCAGTACAGCCCTCCCGCGGTCAGCAGGGCATATACGAGCGCGATGAGCATCTGCCCCACTACAGAGCCGAACGCCGTCTCAAACCACGAATTTGACATCATCATGGCGCCGACCCAGCCATATGCCATCACATAGATCCACGCCTCCCAGAGGTACCCTGCAACACCGTAGAGCATGGTAAACACCAGTCCCTTGACCTTTGTTTCCTTTTTTATATGCAAAAATAAGATGATCCCCACCATCATCGGTATGACGATCGCAAGGATCAAACCCACCATTTGTCCAACAGAAACCATACGAGCTTCTCCTCTACATACACCTTATGCTCTTTACAACTCCATTCAGCTTGCCAAGAGCACTCTCAAAGTCCTTCTCACTCATCTCGCCGGTCACAAAGCCTATCTCGTCATCCTTCACGCCGTCAGTCAGCTCAGCGCCCGGAAATACGGTACCGACCGCATCCCTTGATCCGGCGTCGAGCCTGACGAAGAAGCGGCTTACCATCGATCCGGTGCTGCTTATCGTCTGCTTTTCCTCATCCCACCTGATAGTGACAGCCGTATCGCGATTCTTCACAGCCTCCACAATATCCGTGACCACGGCACTCGCTGTTGCATTCTTTCCCGCGCCCTGTCCGTAGAACATCACCTCACCAAGCATATTTCCGGTAAGTGTTATGGCATTGAACACGCCTCCCACACTGTAGAGCGGATCCGAATGCGGTATCATGAACGGAGCAACAAGCGCGTACAGCTTTCCGTCGCTCCTTGTGCTCATTCCCAAAAGCCTTATCATGTATCCGAGCTTTTTCGCATAAGCGATATCTGTTGCGCTTATGTCCGTTATTCCCTCTGTATGGATGTCCTCATAATTGACCTGCGCCCCGTAAGCCAGAGCCGTGAGTATAGCTATCTTGCGGCACGTATCGTACCCTTCCACGTCTGCGCTCGGGTCAGCCTCGGCATACCCGAGTGCCTGCGCCTCCTTCAGTACATCGGCGTAGTCAGAGCCCTCGTCCGCCATCTTGGTCAGTATGAAATTCGTGGTCCCGTTAAGTATCCCCCTGATCGAGAGGATCTCATCCGCCACTATACATCTGTTGAGCGGTCTGAGTATCGGGATACCGCCGCCTACGCTCGCCTCAAAGAAAAAGTGCACGCCCTTCTCCCTTGCGATACGGATAAGCTCGGTGCCGTGATCAGCAACCAAAGCCTTGTTCGACGTACACACGCTCTTGCCCGCAAGGATAGAGCGCTTGACAAAGTCATATGCCGGCTTCGTTCCGCCCATCGTCTCAACAACTATATCTATGTCGGCATCATTCTCTATATCAGCAAAATCATGGGTCACCTTCTCCTGTATCGGGTCTCCCGGGAAATCCCTCAGATCCAACACCCTGGCAACCTCTATACTCTCTCCGGCCTTTTTGCTGATGATATCGGCATTCTCGCTCAAAACATGGACCACACCCGAGCCTACCGTACCATATCCCAACACCGCTACCTTACTCATCCTTTACTTCCTCCTTAGTTTTTTCACCCTCAACCTCTTTTGACGGCTTCTCATCACCGGTCTTTTCGGAATTTACCGGCTTGTCTGCCTTACCTTCTTTTGACGGCTTTTCCTTGCCCTCTTTTGCATCATTGGAAGCCTTCTCGGCCGTAAGCTCAGCCATCCGCTCCTTCTCCATCTGAGCGATCTCTTCCTCGCGCTTACGCTTCTCCTCTTCCTTCCGGCGTCTCTCCTCCTCGCGCTTACGCTTGAGCTCTTCCTCTCTCTCCTTCCGGATATCCCTTGTCACATGATTGAACGCCGCAGTCTGCGCATCATTCATCATGCCGTCGGGATCTATCACCACGACAAGCGTGTTGTTATTTTTCCGAATGACACAGTCGGCATAATTCGTCTCATCCTTGTTGAAAAATCCGGGCACGTGCTGAACATCCTTATCCTCGATCATCACGATCTCCGAAATACCGTCGGATTCGATGGCGTACTCTCCATTTTTCGAGATCAGCACGACAAAGCGCTTCTCCGCCTTCGCCTGAACATCTGGGATCCTCAAAAGCTGCTCGATATCGACGAGCGGTATCTGCTCTCCGTGTATTTCAACTATCCCCTTGATGAACTCAGGGAGCTTCTCTCTGGTCTTTAACTCAGATGTGTGAGCAATCGTCTTCATCTGCGAGACATCGACACCGAACTCACGCCCTTTTATAAAAAAGCAAACAACTTCCTTCATAGGCATTCACCCTTATTCCTTGTGTATAAAAATGTTCCGACTCACGATACGAAGCCTAAGAAATACCGATCACATCGGCTTTCCTTGCTCATTTATCCACTTAAGATATGCGTTCATGAACATATCTATATCTCCGTCCATCACTGCCTGCACATTACCCGTCTCAGCCTCTGTCCTCAGATCCTTTACCATCGTGTAGGGCTGCATAACATAGGAGCGTATCTGCGAACCGAATCCGTTCTCCATGACCTCTCCCCTGATGCCCTGCTCTTTTTCGAGATTCTCCTGCTGCTTAAGCATAAGAAGCTTGGTCTTTAGCATCTGCATTGCCTTGTCCTTATTCATATGCTGGGATCTCTCGTTTTGGCACTGTACCACGATCCCGGTCGGAAAATGCGTAATTCTGATAGCCGAAGACGTCTTGTTGATATGCTGTCCGCCCGCGCCGCTGGAACGGTAGGTATCTATCCTTATATCATCGTCCGCTATCTCTATGTCAATATCCTTCTCGATATCAGGCATCACATCACAGGAAACAAACGAGGTCTGGCGCTTGCCCTGAGCGTTAAACGGAGATATCCTCACAAGCCTGTGTACGCCGTGCTCACTCTTTAGGTATCCGTAGGCATTTGCCCCCTCGATCTCCATGGTCACCGATTTGAGCCCGGCTTCATCTCCGTCGAGAGAATCCAGCACCGACACCTTGAACTCCTTCTTGTCAGCCCATCTCTGGTACATACGACAAAGCATGCTTGCCCAGTCGCAGCTCTCTGTGCCGCCGGCTCCCGCATGAAGTGTCAGGATGGCGTTCTCCGTATCGTACTCCCCTGTGAGCATCGTGGAGACCCTAAGTGTGTCAAATCTTGATTTAAACTCTTCGAACTCCTCCTCGACCTCGGAAACTATGGACTCATCGTTTTCCTCATTTCCCATCTCGATAAGGGTCATGATATCCTCGTAGTCCGAGCTCAGTCCATCCGCCTCCTCGACTATGGATTTGAGATCCTTTGCCTCCTTCATCGAGGCGGTCGCCGTATCGGCGTCATCCCAAAAATCAGGAGCCTCCATATTGCGTTCAAGCTCCTGAATCCTAAGCTTCTTGTCCTCAAGGTTCAGGGAATTCCTCACTTCCTCGAGAGGCTTTTCATATCCCTGAAGCTCTATTCTTATATTATCCAGTGCTACCATTACAATGCTTCCTTCCGTTTACCAAGAAACCAAATAATTCTACATTTAACAAATGTCGGTACAGTATCCTCGTGTCAAGACAAATTACCGGCTCACCGACCGTGACAATATTTGTATTTCTTGCCCGATCCGCACGGACACGGATCGTTTCTCCCAACCTTTTTCTCAACCTTGCGCTGCTTGGGTGCGACAGTGTCATCCTTGTTGGTACCTGTGACCTCGGCAACCTGCTCACGCTCTACCTTCTGCTCTATACGTACATGCATAAGCATACGTACTGTTTCCTCACGAATGGAGGTTATCATCTCCTCGAACATATCAAAGCCCTGAAGTCTGTACTCGACCACGGGATCTCTCTGTCCCAGACTCTGAAGTCCGATACCCTGACGCAGCTGATCCATGTCGTCTATATGGTTCATCCAGTGCGAATCGGTCACTCTGAGTATGACCACTCTCTCGATCTCACGGATCTGCTCAGGCTCGGGGAACTCTGCCTCCTTGCTCTCATACAGACGGATAGCACGGTCCTTGAGTTCCTGCATTAATTCTTCTTTTGATTTTCCTTTGTATACGTCCGGACCAAGCGGCTCCAGCGGGATGATTGGCAGCAACAGTTCATTCAGCTCAGCCATATTCTCGTCCGTGGGACCCTGATCCTCACCGATCACATGAGAAACATATCTCTCGACCTGCTCCTCGATCATGCCTAAAACCACATCACGCATGTTTTCACCGTCAAGCACCCTGAAGCGCTCCGCGTAGATGATCTCTCGCTGCTCGTTGTTGACCTGATCGTAATCGAGAAGATTTTTACGGATACCGTAGTTGTTGCTCTCTATCTTTTTCTGTGCACGCTCGATAGCGCTTGTCAGCATCCTGTGCTGTATCTGCTCTCCCTCGGGGATACCAAGGGAATTGAACATAT
>DMLD01000194.1 GCA_003453515.1 Lachnospiraceae bacterium | reverse complement strand
GAAACTCAAACTTGTTACCGGTAAACGCAAACGGCGACGTGCGGTTCCTGTCCGTTGCATCCTTCTTTATGGTAGGGATGGTCTGGACACCTATATCCATATTCTCACCGGTCGACGCGTGCGAAGCCGTACCCTTGCGAAGGATCTGCTCCACGATATCGTCGAGCTGCTCACCCAAAAATACCGATATCACGGCCGGCGGCGCCTCATTTCCTCCGAGTCTGTGATCGTTCCCGGGACAGGCAGCCGAAAGTCTGAGCAGCGGATAGTACTCATCCACCGCAGCTATGACCGCTGACAAAAACAGCAGAAACTTCTTGTTCTCATAGGGATGCTTTCCCGGTGAGAGCAGATTCTTGCCGGTATCGGTAACAAGCGACCAGTTGTCGTGCTTACCCGAGCCGTTGACTCCCTCAAACGGCTTCTCGGAAAGTATGCATTCAAGTCCGTGACGTCTTGCGACCTTCTTCATTATCTCCATGACCATCTGGTTGTGATCAGTGGCTATATTTGCAGTCGAGTATATCGGCGCCATCTCATGCTGGGCGGGCGCGACCTCATTGTGCTGGGTCTTGGAGAGGATACCCAAGCTCCACAGCTCATCGTTTAACTCCCTCATAAAGGAAGCCTGTCTCTCTCTGATCGTTCCGAAATAGTGATCGTCAAGCTCCTGTCCCTTTGGCGGCATGGAGCCAAAGAGCGTCCTGCCGGTAAATATCAGGTCATCTCTTTTGAGATATTCCTCCCTGTCTATCAGAAAATACTCCTGCTCAGCACCGACCGAGACCTCTACCTTCGACACATCGGTATCCCCAAACAGATGAAGAACCCTGACAGCCTGCTTGGATATCGCTTCCATGGAACGAAGCAGCGGCGTTTTTTTATCAAGAGCCTCACCCGTATACGAACAAAAGGCCGTCGGTATGCAGAGCACGGTACCTATGGCATCCTCCCGTAAAAATGCGGGCGAGGTGCAGTCCCACGCAGTGTATCCTCTGGCCTCAAAGGTGGCTCTTAAGCCGCCCGACGGAAACGATGACGCATCGGGCTCGCCCTTTATCAGCTCCTTGCCCGAGAACTCGAGCACGGCACGCGAGCCGGAATCAGCGCTGAGAAAGGAATCGTGCTTCTCCGCGGTCGATCCGGTCATGGGCTGGAACCAGTGAGTATAGTGAGTTGCTCCGTTTGCAAGCGCCCACTCCTTCATACCGTGGGCGACCACATTGGCGACCTCCGCATCAAGCTCCTCACCTCGCTCGATGGTGCTTTTCAGTGCAGCATAGGTCTTCTTTGGCAGATACTCCTGCATCGCATCATCATTGAAAACTCTCTTGCCGAAAACCTTCTCGATCACATTCTCATTCATAATAGCATCCTCCTGCGACTTTCAAAAAACACTGCTTCATTATAATTATAACCCCGTAAAGTATCTCCTTACCTCACCCAGATCCGGGAACACCTTCCACGCAAGCCTCTCCGACTCTGCGTCCGGCTCGACGATATCAGGGACCATGATCACCTTCATCCCCGCCATTGCCGCCGAGCGTACTCCGTTTCGCGAGTCCTCCACAGCGATGGTCTCCTTCGGGTCAACTCCGATCTCCTCACACGCCTTGAAGTATATCTCCGGATGCGGCTTACTTTCTCTCACCATCTCTCCCGTTATCATCACCTTGAAAAAGTCCAAAAGCTTGAGACTGCCAAGCTCCTCTCTCACCGTATCTCCCGATGTAGAGGTCGCAAGACCGATATCCCAACCGTTTATCTTCAAAAACTGGAGAAGCTCCCTTGCTCCCGGCTTCAAGGGAACACCGTCCTTCTTTGTCCTCTCGTTAAATATCTCCTTCGCCTCATTGCGAAACTCCTCATATGGAAAATCCGGTCCGTACGTCCTCTCGAAGATATGTCTTGTCTCCTCTCTGGTGACACCCAGACACTCCTTCATGACATCTCCGATGCCTGTAACATTGTGTTTTTCACCTAAAAATATCCATATCTTCATGATAAGCTGCTCTGTATCCAGCAGTACACCATCCATATCAAATACTATAGTCTTGTTGATTGATGCCATTTTCTTGCCCTCTCTACATCCTTTTCTATCTGAGCGTGCAGCTCATCCAGTGAGGAAAATTGCTTTTCCTTCCGTAAAAATGTTCCAAATTCCACTTTTATATCCTTATCATACAGATCACCGGTGTAATCAAACAGATTTACTTCAAGTCCGACCGTCTCCTTATCCCCCGGACTTATCGCATCTATGGTAGGCTTGACCCCCAGATCGGCGACTCCTGTATAGCTTTTGTCTCCAGGACAGACCACAGTAACTGCATAGACACCGTTTGGCGGCAGCACCTTGCCCTCATCCGGAATGACATTTGCGGTCGGTACGCCCATGGTTCTTCCGATCCGGTTGCCGCTTATCACTCTGCCGCATATATGATAGCATCTTCCGAGTAAAGTATAAGCATCTTCCATTTTTCCGGAGGCTATGAGCTCTCTTACCCGCGAGCTGCTTATGGGTTCTCCCGATTCCATGAGCTTTTTTTTGACGATCAGATCGTAGCCGCACTCTTTTTTGTATTTTTCAAGAGTGTGCACATCACCGGATCTGTTCTCTCCGAACCTGAAATCCTCTCCCACTATGACGGTTCCCGCGTGCAGTCTGTCACATATCACACCGTGTATGAATTCGTGGGCGCTCATGGAAAACAGCCTCTCATCCGCAGCGACCTCGATGTAAACATCCACTCCGAGCGCCTTGGCAAGCTCTCTTTTTTCCCCGTAGGAATCTATGGTCTTGCCCGTCGGAAATCTGAAGGTAAACACGCTCACGCTTCTGCCGCTCTTTTTTGCCTCATCAAGCAAAAGCCTGTGTCCCCTGTGAAACCCGTCAAACTTACCTATGGATACGGCACTGCCCGCAGGGAGATCATCAGGCAGGCTCTCATATATCTTCATTGACTGTGTCCTCTTTTCAGTGAAAAAACTTCTCTACCATATACCTGTTTCCGCTTTTTTTATAAACAGCGTAAAACTCTCCGTCCGCACCGTACACTCTCAGCCTGTCGGCAGCACTCCCGGTATCGGAATCCTTAGTTGACTCTCCTTTAAAAATAAAGTCATCATACGTCAGCGGGTTTCCGTTTTTCAGGCGCTTCATGCCATCCTCTGTCACATAAGCCCTTCGCATACCGGCAAAGACCCTGTCAACGGGAAGTATGATATCCGGTACACTCTCAAATCCTTCCTCCGCCTGCACGGACTCACATGCCCTGCTTATCTCATCCAGCGTCAGCGCATCCTCTATCCCAAAGCTTCCGACCTTCGTCCTTGTGAGATGCCGCATCACGGCTCCGCAGCCAAGCCTTCTTCCTATATCGTCAATAAGTGTACGAATATATGTCCCCTTGGAGCATCTGACCCTTATGCTAAAGCATTTATCCTCCTCTATGCTCTCGCCTGTCAGCTCCAGCTCGTATATATGTACCTTCCTTTGCTTTCGCTCTACCTCTATACCCTCTCTAGCATACTCATACAGCTTTTTGCCGTTTACCTTGACCGCTGAGTACATCGGAGGGGTCTGTGTTATCTCTCCTCTAAATTCAGAAAGGACGGCGATCAGTCCGTCCTTATCACAAGAAACGGGGCTTTGCGACAATACCCTTCCGGAAGTGTCAAGAGTATCAGTGGTGACACCCAGAAGTACCTCAGCCTCATACTCCTTATCATGATCCGTTAAAAGTGAGCACAGCTTTGTTCCCTTGCCCACACACACAGGCAGCACTCCCACTGCATCGGGATCAAGTGTCCCGGTATGTCCGATCTTCTTCATATGAAGTATCTTTCTTAAGACTGCAACCACATCATGCGAGGTATATCCCGCTTCCTTATATACATTTATGATCCCATCCATATAAAAATCTATTCTTCCTCATCCTCGGGCTCCTGCACCCCAAGCTGGTTTTCTATATGCGCAGTCAGCGCGTTTATGACATCGTATGAAGAACCCTGCATGGTGCACCCGCTCGCCTTGATATGACCACCGCCGCCATAGTACTTGGCGATCGACGCGACATCGACTACCTGGTTTGATCTCATGCTTACCTTGAACTCATCCGGTGCTCTCTCACTGAGCAGTATAGCCACCTCGACTCCCTCCGTGGTTCGAAGCTCATCTATGACCCCGTCAAGATCGGAGGGCTTGGCGCCGTAAAACTCCATATCCTTAAGACGCATTACCGCAAATATGACAAGACCGTCCATCACCCGCACGCTCTCAGTCAGGCATCTGCCCATGATCTGAAGCTGCTTGTAGGTCTTATTGTAAAATGAATTGTCTATGATCTCGCCGAAGGCTATCCCCTTCCGCATAAGCTTTCCCGCGATCCTCATGGTCTGATAGGATGTGTTGGAATGCTTGAACACGCCGGTATCATGGATGATCCCGGTATAGAGAGCCATCGCCGTAAGCTTGCTTATCTTCTCCTCATCCATAAGTGTGAAGAGGATCTGACAGGTCGAGCTTGCTTTTGCATCGACTATATTTTTATTTCCGAAAAGTGTATTTGTTATATGGTGATCGATGTTTATGATATAATCGGAATCATTTTGCATGACCTTGCCGGCATCTCCGAGTCTCTCGACATCTCCGCTGTCAAGGGCGATAAAGAGATCGTAGTGATCCATTCGCCTTGTCATGGCATCCTCGTCTCGAATATGTGCAAAGCTGTCGGGAACATCCTCCAAAAAAACACACACTGTTTTTTCGGGGTAATTGTCGGCAAGATAATAGTACAACCCCATAGACGATCCTATGGCATCACCGTCCGGTCTTACATGACCTGATATCGCTATGCTGTCGGCGCGTTCTATGGCACCTATAAGATAATTCTTGTTATCTTCCATATTCTCATCCTTTACAATTAGAAAACATGTTACTGTTCGAACCGTGAAGTGTCAGCCATGACATTTTCCGAAAATACTGTTCAATCGTCTTTTTGATCTACTGACCGCCTCCCGGCATCGGCGGCGATCACCTCATCTATCCGCTTTGACATATTGGCGCCGTACTCCATCGACTCGTCAAGCTTATATATGAGCTCAGGAGTATTGCGAAGATTCAGTCTTGTCGCCAGGAGATGTCTGGCATAGGAGGCACTTTTTTTGAGTCCCTCCATGGTCTTTTGCTTCGACTCGTCATCTCCGAGCACACTTACATATACGGTGGCAAACTTCAGATCCGTAGTGACCTCGACATCGGTAACGCTCGTCATGGGATTTATACGCGGATCCTT
>DMLD01000059.1 GCA_003453515.1 Lachnospiraceae bacterium | reverse complement strand
TCTTAAACTTCGTTCCCTTCGGACACCCCGATGTCTTAAGTATCTTTGACTTCAGCGTCTTGTACTTGGATTTACTTGCCTGAATATATATCGTAGCCCCGGAGGCTATCTTTTTAAAGCAATTCTTGCCAACCTTCGTCACATCGCCGCTCTTGATCGTTATCTTCTTCAGCTTGGAGCATTTGAAAAATGCCTTCTTGCCGATCGTCTTGACATTTTTCCCGATAACGACCTTTTTGAGCGTCCCCATCCCGTAGAATGCCTCGGGTGCGATCTTGGTTATCTTGTAGGTCTTGCCCGCGATCTTCACAGTTGCCTTGATGGTCAGGGATTTGGCTGTCCAGTCGACCGGATTTGCTATGGAGACTGTGCTTCCGCCTATCTGATAGCTGAGTCCTCCCACGAGGTAATACTCATCCACGCCGGGCTCCACGGTATCATCATTCCCGGAGTTACCGCTTCCCGAATTATCATCCTCCGACTTGTTATCCTGATCACTCGTATCGGCTTCGCCGCCGATCAGCGTTGAGTATCTCCTTCCGTCCTTTGCGTCAAAGTATATCCTCACGCCATAGATGGTTTGTATGGCACTGTAGTTATTGACCGTGATACTCTGTGTCGAGTTGTCGGGATAGGTGATGGTCGCATATGTTCCGCCCGAGCTGAGTGACGCCTTCATGGAGGAGGGCATCTCTGTGGGCGCGGTATACGAAACGGTGGTTCTGTAGGTCTTGCCGTCGGAAAGCTTGAACTGAACAGCATTGGACCCGCCCTTCAGCTCGATACCGAGCGCATACAGATACACCTCATCGGTCTTTCCGTTTGTGTATGTGAGCCTTAGATACCGCCCGTTCGGTGACGGCGTGACGATGGTTCCCGAGGGGAGGTAAGCCAGGTTCGGATCCTCCCATACCGCCGTAAGTGTCTGGTTGCCCGCCGTGGTTGATGATATGGAATTAATTATTGTTCCGGCTGAGTTTCTCCAGCCATAAAATGTATATCCGGTCTTTACCACATAGGTTGGCAGAGTGACACTCGTCCCGTATGTATAGCTTGTCGGATATGTACCCACGATGGAGCCTCCGTCAAGATTGTAGCTTATCGTATACTCCTGCGGCTTAACTCCTATTGAAACCACGAGGTTATAGGTCGTAAAGGCATACGATCCCGACACCGACACACTGTTGGCAGGGGACGAATACTCGCCGGAGAGAACGACCCTGTTGGTCATCTCTTCTCTGATAACGACCGATTTGATAAGCTGTCCCGTGGTAGCCGTGACGCTGATACTCGTGATCACATCTCCGGTCTTGAACGACTTGGAGGTTATCGAGCCATTTGTGACCAGATTCCCCGAGGAGCACGTGATCGTCTGTATGTTGGAGCCGTTCATTTTTACTATATAGTCATCCTTCCATGTGGCTCTCAGTGTAAGATCTCCGTAAAGCGTGGAGGAAACTGATGTGATGGCGTTTCCGTTTCCGTCCACCCAACCGGTAAAGGTCTTCCCCGCCTTTGTCAGTGTCGGTATAGTAAAGCCCGACCCATATACATAGCTTGTCGGAAGCGTCCTCGATGGTGTAGCCCCGGTCGTGTCAAGGTATGTGATCTTGTATGTGGCTCTCTGCCACACCGGATAGAGATTATATTCTCCATCCTTCTCATCGGTCAGATCGGTCGCGCTTTGCGGAAATGTTCCGCTGAATTTGGCTATAGACTTTATCACGTTCGCAGTCTCGTTCGCCTCTATTGTTCGTGGACTTGGCGAATTCGCCCAACCGACGAAATTGAACCCTGCCTTTGTCACTCCAAAGGCACACGAGCTGTAATCTATGATATCCGTCGCTATACCGTAGGTCGCAGCCTGTGTCTTGGTCGTGGTACCGTCGGATGCATGATAAACTATACTGTATGTGTACGGCGTATAGCAGGCATACAGCTTTATCGTCTCACCTATATCTGCAAGGTTCTGAACACCGGTCTCACCGACCTTATAATCGGCTACCGCGTAGCCGCCCGTTTCAGTCGCGCTCCTGTTCCAGCCCAAAAACTCGTGTCCGGGTCTGGAGCGGGTCTGAAACTCCACATCCACATTGGTCTTTGTCTTAACCAAATTATCATATTTACCATATTCATCTATATACTCGATCCAGTATTCTCCGTTCGCCCAGATCGCGTACAGCGTAATATCCCTGGATGAATACTTATCCTTACCCGCTTCCGGCGCCACGGCACTCAGGGCATCGTCTACTGTCGAGCCTACGGGGGTCTCTGCATCAGGGGTTGCCCCCCACCCCATAAACTTGCAGCCTGTTATCGTAAACTTGTTGTTGTTGAGATTGGTCTGGTTTCTGTCAGAGTACTTCACATCGTTCTGTGGCTCCACCGTTCCCTGATATTCCATCTTTACCGAAGGATCCGATTCGCTCTTTGCCGGCGGATTGGCATTGTACGTGATATTGTATGAATTTTCCACCCACTTCGCGTAAAGCGTCATATCATCCGTGAAGGTAACGCTAGCTTCATCCGTATATACAACACTTCCCGATGCACTCGTAGCCCATCCTGTAAACGTATATCCGTCCTTCGTGAACGTGCACTTTGGCAGCTTCTCCGCCTTTCCGTAATACGGAGTGGCATCGCTCATTGCTCCCGATCCGCCGTTTGCTTTAAATGCTACGTTTACGGGCTCGGGCTGCCATGCGGCATAGAGTTGAACAGTCTCAGTCGGCTGCAAATTCCCATCATCCTTGCCAAACGTGCATATCTTTCCTTCAGCATCTATATATTTTTTTACGTCGCCTTTGATATCGCCGTTCTCATCAAATACATCCTTCGCGGAATAATATCCCAAAAAACTGTGATGAGCTCTGGTCGGCAAAGTGTCAAGCTTGACATACTTGTAATTATATTGCATATGGCATTCAGTAGTGCTTGAATATACATATACTCTCGTTTTTGAAACACCCTGTGAACTTACGGTCCCACCGTTTAAATCGAGATTTAACAGAGTGCTTCCAACCTGATTGGTACCCTCTTCGGTTCCCTTGACATATTGGTGCCCCTTGCTCCCCTGTTGATCGGCAGGCATCGCCCCGACATAGGCTCCATCCTCACTTGCTGATGACTTCACCATCCCGTCAAACACACCGGAAAAGCCTGTAGGATTGTAGCTCGCATTTATCGCATCACAGTAGATCCTGTTGTAAGATGACCCACATGCAACACCGAGCCCCACCTCCTTTATACTTAGCGGAAGTGTGAGCGTAACTCCCTTTCTTCCGTACAGTACCGAGCCGCACACCTTTGTGATATTGGTCGCATCCCATGCGTTTACCTCGAATCCCGTCGGCAGCATGGCATCACTGATCGTGGAGGATATAAATGAGTCACCGTTTAACTTATTGGGATTTCCGATGCTCACAACATTATAGTCTGTATTGTTATATTTGATCGTGTTGGGAACGGTGAGCGTTTTAGGTATCTGATTTCCCTTGGCATCCGCCTGAAACTTGGCAGCATTTACATACAGATTGGTCGCCTCACCGCCATCTATGGAAAAAGCCCACTGAAGGCTGACTTTCTCGGTTAGTGTCTGGGTTTGCGTCGAAACAGACACATCATAGTCTATCCACACATCCCCCTGTGTCGGCGTCTCTGCCGCACTCGATGCCGGCGCATCGCTCACTCCCGCAGCCAAAGAAAGCCCCATAGCCACTGACAACAGCCCTGCGACGACGCGTTTTATGTATCTTCCGGTATTATTTTTATTCTTATATCTCATATGCAAACCCCCATTGTCTCGTGTACACCCACGCTTACATGATACCATATATAGTGGTTTTTATCAAGTTAAAAATACCCCTTCGCCCTCTCGTACTCCTCGGCAGTTATCCCCGACTCGGAGAATCCCGCCCTCTCAAGTATGTCGATCAGATCATCTGCCTCGGACTCGCTTATCTTAAGCTTTCCGAGCTCTCTCATATGCGCTACCCTGTCACGATAGTTGATGGTTCTGTCACCGTGTTTCTCAGACCTTGAGCTCACCCTGCCAAAGTACATGATCAGCCTGTCTCCCGGAGTCGCCCTCATATACCTGACACCATAGGATATGCGTCTCCACAGAAGGAACGTGGCAAGCACCAGCACAGCAAGTGCCGCTGCAGCAAGTATCCCGTAGCCTGCCAGTCTTCCCACAGTGTCCAGCCCTGCACCGCCTGCTCCGCTGTCGGTGATATCATTCGTATCCGATGAGCCCACCGAGGTTCCCGCGAAGAAGTTTATCAGATCTCTTAAGAATCCTCCATCGGGAGCACTCTCAGTCGTCGCAGGCGTCAACTCTGCTATACGCCAGTGTCCGTCCACTCTTACCTCGACCCATGCATGCGCCATGGCATCGGTCACATTTACCGTAACCGGTGAGGAGGCACTGTCAAGCAGCGAATCTCCCTGATAGTAGTCCTTGACATCGAGGTCATTCCTTATCCTTCCGTCCTCCACTATATCGGAAGGATCTATGGCATACCCCTCTATATATCTCGCGGGATAGCCGAGCCTCCTGAGTATGAGCACTGCCGCACTCGCAAAGTGAGCACAGTATCCCTTTTTGTTATCCGCAAGAAAATAGTTGACAAAGTCCGTCTCTCTTGGCGTTGCTCCCGGCTGATATGTATACGGTATGTTCTCCTGAAAGTAGCTCCCAAGCGCTTCCACAGCCTCTATGGGGTTGGATTTCCGGTATTTTTCAAGGCCGGCTTCCCTGATAAACTCATCAACCACAGTTACATTGTCATCAGGAACTTCCATATACATGCCGTCCACAAGCAGCGTCTCGATCTCGCTGATCATCTCGTCATAAGTCTTGTGATCATCAGTTTCACTGTCGTTATCGGCTTTCTTATCCTTACCGGACTTTGCCTCGTTACCGGCTTTTTGGACCTTACCGGCCTTTTCTTTATTAGCAGTATCCTTACCCTTATCAGCTTTTGTGTCATCTTTGGCACTCGTATCGCCATCGGTATTTATATCGTCACTAACTCCCGGATTGGTTAGCCACGGATAGAAGTTAACTCCGTATGTATTGCGATAGCCCATCATATCAAGAGCAGTGTTGCCTTCTTCATCAACATAGTAGGGAAGGTAGCTCCCGAGAGGCGCGGCGATATTTCTCACATCCATCCTCGCTTTTGCACTGAGCTCACTCCCTGTCTCGTATCTCTCCTTCAATAACTTCGCGGTAGCGGATGTCTTCTCGGCACCGGATGTGTTCATATACTCTTCGAGTACAACCTCATACTTCTTCTCTAAACCGTCATCGCTTATCTTCAGCCTCGGTACCGTGTGCTGCCATCTGTTGCCATACGGCATATATGTATCCCCGATAAATGACCGAAGATACACCCTGTCCATGCTGTATGGAACATAAGTCACCTCCAGATCCGTCTCATAGTCAAGGTTCACGGAATTCACCCCGCCGAGCACACCGCTTCTCAGACCACCGGTCGAATCATATCTGTTAAACAGCCCCCAGAGACCATTTTTATATATATTTGAAAATGTACCCTCAGTCTCCTGCTTCCACTCACTCTTTCCGCGTTTTGTCGTCTCAAAATCGTACTTATGTACAAATATCTGAAAAATGCCCGCAAACAAAGCTACCATTCCAACAAACAGCACTATCGCTCTGATATGGTGAGTCGCGGAGTAGACATAGTTTATGTGCCGTTTTTTCGGCATGTATTCAAAGCGCTGATCGTTTGTCGTGATCGGTGTGTGCCTGCCGCCGCGGAACGCATACACTATGATGCAGCCCGCCATCAGCATCAACAGATAGAGCATATCCGGCTCCCTCTCGAGGTAAAACGGAACAAGCAAAAACAAAAAGGCGGTAAACATGACCGCAAAATACTTCATCTGCCTCGATATCAGCGCGTTCAGAAGTATCGCAAAGACCCACCCCACATATACGAACGCTATCGTGACAGTCACGTCCCTGTTGCTCACAGACTCCGCGTATCCCTGCACCACCTCGGTGTCAAAGTAGTACGCAAAGCGCTCCGATATGATGTTCACCACCGCAAAAAATCCGCTGCTGATATATCGTCTGAACATCATAGCCGTCCCGAACATAAACGCAAACAGAAAAAAGTAACCCACATTTTCCCAAATCTTCGTATAGTATAAAAATGACGAGAACATCGCCCCTGCGAGCACCGCTATATTGATAACGACGGCATTGTAGGGTATGTCAAAGGACGACAAAAGACAGCCCATGGCGCCCATCACCACAAGATAGACTACAAATCCCTTCATAAGCAGTGTCTTGAACCTTGGCTCGGTGTCAAACTCCGCCTCACCGCTTATGACAAGACCGTCAGCTATATCTATATCAGGTATAATCTTCTTTCGCCTTGCCAACTGATCGTCCTCCCGACTTATCTCATCCTTTAAGAATACACCGATTAAATAGCCATACCGGCTTTTCCGATACTACTGTAAATAAAACCGACCATACCGGCTTTTCCGATACCACCATAAATAAAACCGGCCGTATGATCACTGTTTCCTTAATCAACCGAGCCCTGCACCTCATAACCCACACTGTTATCTGACATTATTCCAAATCTTATATAGCCGTTTAAGTACGGGTACAGATTCGTGATTATGCTCTCAAGCGCCTCCGCACTTCCATCCTCCGCTATGTGCTCATGATAGTTTGTTCTCACAAGATCCGCAAAGGCTTCATCAACAGATTCCGGGCAATCCAGCAAAAACGTCTCAAAGCCGTATGTCGCCCTGCTATACACTCTAAGCTCGATATCGGTCTCTCCCTCACTCCACGACCTGAGCTCACGGTAGCTATAGGTATATATCTCCTCCGTTATCCTGTCATCCTCATCGGGTACGATCACTGCGACGAGCTCCATCCCGGCAAGCTGCGTCCTCAGCTTTACCATCAGCTCATCCTGCCTCGCGGACAGCTTCCAGTGTATATCCCTGATCCTGTCTCCGGGCATATACTCTCTTATATCGCTTACCTCAGAAAAATCGCTTCCCTTGCGGTTGCTCTCCTCCACCTCCGTCATCCCCGCAGATATCGTCTCCGGGTCGGGAGCCTCATATTTTTCCGTAGTCGGCAAAGCCTGAAACACCGCCGTGTGCGAGGGCATATCCCCCGCATCATAGCAAAACCTGACGATCCCCAGATAATCCTGTACGCTGTAATCACATATATCGATCCTGTATCCGCCTATCCTTTTGATGGTCAGGGGCAGCATAAGCTCGGATACGCCCTCGGCTCTCTTTATGTCTCTGCCCACGACCGGAAGAGAGACCTTCAGCTTCCCCGCATCCTCAGGTCTGTCAAAAAGCTCGTTATACAGCCTTATATTGATGCTTACATCCAAGCTTCCGATCCACAGCGGGTTGTACACCCTGACAGACGGACTGACCTCATCCCCCTGTCTTAAGTACGATACATACCCTGCTTCCACGGCGACCCTGATCCGCTTCGCAAGAATATAGCCGCCCAAAACGAATATCCACGGGATCACACATAAAAACACCGTGAAGAACAAAAGAAGAAAGCTTCTGAACATAACATACATGATGAGCATGATCAAAAGCCATAGGATATACCCTGCCAACCTGAACGGTCTCGGGCGTATATGAAGTCTTCTTTTCTTAGTTTTTACCGGCATCTGCTTTCTCCAAATGATGCTATATATGATCGTTATTTCCTTATCTATAACCTTGGAGGTGCCACCTCCATCAGTACCTGTCTGATGCAGCTATCCGCTTTCTTCCCTTCAGCTGCCGCCCTGTTGGATATCCTCACTCTGTGAGACAGAACATCGACAGCCACCCTCTGCACGTCCTCAGCTGTCACAAAGTCTCTTCCGTCCATAATCGCCATAGCCCTGCTCATACGCAAAAGAGCTATCGTTCCTCTCGGCGAGGCTCCGCTGACAAAGTAATCGTGTTCTCTGGTCTTCTCCACTATGGATACCATGTAATCATAGAGAGCATCGTGGACAAACACCCTCTTCGTCTTCTCCTGAAATTCAGTCAGCTCATCCAGTCCCATCACACGCTTTACCCTGTCAAGGTTCTCCCACACCTCGTTTTTCAGTATGTTGACAGCATCCTCGTGCTTGGGATACCCCATGGATATGCGTATCATGAAGCGGTCAAGCTGAGACTCCGGCAAAAGCTGTGTCCCGGAGGCACCCGAGGGGTTCTCGGTCGCTATAACGATAAATGGGTCAGGAAGCCTTCTGGTCTCCCCCTCTACGGACGCCTGCCTCTCCTCCATGACCTCCAGCAGCGCCGACTGGGTCTTCGGTGATGTTCTGTTTATCTCGTCAGCCAGAAAAAGGTTGCAAAAAACCGCACCCTCCCTGAATACAAACTCACCCTTCTCCTTCTCATACATCGAGAATCCAAGCAAATCGCTCGGCAGCACATCCGGGGTAAACTGTACTCTGTGATAGCTCAGCGAGAGCGTCCTGGCAAAGGTGGTCGCAAGAGTCGTCTTGCCGACCCCGGGAATATCCTCCATAAGCACATGCCCCTTGGCAAGTATGGACGCAAGCAGCTTAACTATAACATCGTCCTTGCCCTTTATGATAGAGCCTACTTCTCCTACGACCTCTCCGAGTATCTGATCCATATCCACCTCTCAATATAAACAGGCTTGCCAATCCGACATAAAACCGGTTTGCAAGCCCTATTTGTTGTCCTTAGTCTGCTTTCCTGATCATAGTTACTGTTCACGTTATAAATAAATTCATTCTAAGCTGATATGCACATCTGTCAGCCGTGAACAGTAATATTTTATCACATGACAGAAAGCTAGTCAAGGAGAATCATCTTTCTTATCTTGTCCGCAGGATAACCCTTGCCGGATAAATACCTCATCTGCTTTTGCTTTTCCTCATATGTGAGCTCGGACAGCGCCCTGCCCTTCAGTCTCTTGTTCAGAAGCGCTTCTATCGACTCGATCTCCGGGTCTGTATCAGCGCCTTCCTCACGCTTTGCGGCAAGCACGCTGTCAAAGCCCTCTCTGATGTCCTCATCACTCACTCCCTTGCTTTTCAGCTTCTCGGTTATCTCTCTCCGACTCCTTGATCGAAAATGATACCGTATATAGGTCTCGGCATATCTCAGATCATCAAGGTAGTTGAACGAATCCACGTAGCTGATGGCAAACTCAACAGACTCACTGTCAAAGCCCGCCGCTTCAAGTCTGGACTTTAGCTCATGTCTTGTCCTGTCCTTGTGCAAAAGCAAAGCCATGGCCTTCTCAGTTGCCGACTTGGTGTCATCACTCGGATACATCATCCTTTGCCTCTTCCGCGGCAGTCTCCTCGTCGCCAAGCTTCAGACACTTATCCCTGACTGCCTGCTCTACCTCATTGAATATATCCGGATTCTCCGCCAGATAGTTCTTCGCGTTCTCACGTCCCTGACCTATCCTGTCTCCCTTGTAGCTGTACCATGCGCCGCTCTTTACGATGATATCGTTGGCAGCCGCCAGATCGAGCACATCGCCCTCGCGCGATATACCCTTTCCGAACATGATGTCAAACTCAGCCTCCTGAAACGGCGGAGCGACCTTATTCTTGACTATCTTGGCGCGAACCCTGTTACCTATCTTCTCACCCGCCTGTGACAGAGTCTCTATGCGGCGAACCTCCATACGAACCGAAGCGTAGAACTTCAAAGCCCTTCCACCGGTGGTCGTCTCGGGATTGCCGAACATCACTCCGATCTTCTCTCTGAGCTGGTTGATGAAGATAACGGTACAGTTTGACTTGTTGATGACACTGGTCAGCTTTCTGAGTGCCTGAGACATCAAACGGGCCTGCAATCCCACGTGTGAGTCTCCCATGTCACCGTCTATCTCTGCCTTTGGTACAAGAGCTGCCACCGAGTCCACTATAACAATATCCACAGCTCCCGATCTTACCATCGTCTCCGTGATCTCCATAGCCTGCTCTCCGCTGTCAGGCTGAGAGATATATAACTCATTGATATCCACTCCGATATTCTTTGCATATACAGGATCCAAGGCGTGCTCGGCATCGATAAAGCCCGCTATACCTCCGCGCTTTTGCACCTCGGCTACCATATGGAGCGCAACAGTCGTCTTACCGCTTGACTCCGGTCCGTATATCTCGACCACTCTTCCCTTCGGTATACCTCCGACTCCCAGCGCCAGATCCAGACTCAGCGAGCCTGTCGGCGTAGCCTCGACCTGAAGATGTGTGTTGTCCCCCAATTTCATGATGGAGCCCTGTCCATACTGCTTTTCTATCTGAGCAATAGCCGACTCCAGTGCCCTTAACTTGTTTGGATCTCTCTCTGCGATATTCTCTGACATGATTTCCCCCATTTCTTCGTCTTGCGCAATCACTTGTTCGATAAAATCACACTAACCCGAACGCCTGTTCGTATATTCACATGATACACTATACGTCCCGGCTTGTCAACAACTTTTTTATTTTTCTCAACTCCGCGGATGCCCTCCTGCCGCGAATACACCGCGACACTGTTCACGGAGGGCGCAAACCCCGAATGCCGGATCATACTCCGTCCGCGAAGCCTCTGATGATGCGTGATGTTATGATAACACAGGTATGCAAGAGCTGTAAAGTATCATTCAACCGAAAAAAAGAACGCATCGCGTCCTTTTTTTCATCTATGCCCTGTGAATAACGGGAACGTCATCCACATGTGCATGAAAATATTTTTCTAATGAACGTTCAGAAGCACGAGGGTATATCAGAATATCTTTTTCAAGAATACCTCATAGCCTTTTTCTGTCTCATATATATCTGCCTTGCTGGTGATCTCCCACGGCGCATGCATATTGAGCACGGCAACACCGCAGTCGATGACCTCCATCCCGTAGAGTGCCATGATATAGGCGATGGTCCCGCCTCCGCCGACATCCACCTTGCCAAGCTCTGCCGTCTGATACGAAACTCCCGCCTCATCGAGGATTCCTCTTATCCCCGCCATGAACTCGGCGTTGGCATCGTTGCTGCCTGACTTGCCGCGACTTCCGGTGAACTTGTTAAATACCATTCCGCGTCCGAAGTAAGCGGCATTTCTCTTGTCATAAGCCGAGGCGTATGTCGGGTCAAATGCTGCGCTCACATCCGATGAGAGCATCTTTGAGTTTGCAAGCGTGCGCTTTAGCCGCCTGTCATCGTACTCGCCCATGCAGCCTATGAGCTCAGCGACAGTGTTCTCGAAAAACTGTGATCTCATACCGGTCGCGCCGACACTTCCTATCTCCTCCTTGTCAACAAGGAGACAGCATGTGGTGTACTCCGGGGCTTCGACGGCAAGCATTGCCTTTAGCGATGTAAACGCGCAGACCTTGTCATCCTGACCGTAGCCCATGATCATCGATCTGTCAAAGCCCGAGTCTCTCGCCGCACCTGCCGGTACGACCTCCAGCTCTGCCGAGAGAAAATCCTCCTCGCTCACGCCGTAGGTATCCTTAAGAAGCTTAAGTATACCCTTTTTGACAGCCTCCTTGCACTCCTTCTCCTCCTTGGTGGCATCCGGAAGCGGTCTGCTGCCGAAAAGTATGTCAAGCGCCTCTCCCTCGATGACCTTGGACGCCTTCTTCTCCATATTTTCCTGAGAAAGGTGTATCAGCAGATCCGTCACACAGAATATCGGATCGTCCTCCTTCTCACCTATGCACACGTCGACGACCGTTCCGTCCGTCTTTACAAAAACGCCGTGTATCGCGAGCGGAACCGTCACCCACTGGTATTTTTTTATACCGCCGTAGTAGTGCGTATCGAGATAAGCAAGCTCGGTGTCCTCGTAGAGCGGGTTCTGCTTGATATCCATTCTGGGCGAGTCTATATGCGCGCCGAGTATCGCCATTCCCTTTTCTATGGACTTCTTGCCTATGTTGAAAAGAACCACCGCCTTCTTCATATTGACGGCGTATACCTTGTCCCCGGGGGCGAGCTTTTTCTTCTTTTTCAGCACATCCTTAAGGTCGGTATAGCCTGCCTTCTTTGCCTGCTCGACCGCCCAAACGGTGCACTCCCTCTCTGTCTTATGCTTTGATAAAAATTTCTTGTATTCGTCGTTCAGCTTTTCAAGCTCGGCGATATCCTTTTTTTTGTATTTTTTCCATGCGTTTTCCCGTTCCATGCTTATCTCCCTTGTGTTTTTGTCCTATTTATGCTTTACTGTTTATTATTCATCAAATTCCACGACCACGTAAAAGCCCTTGTCATTCTCCCTGATCTCCCTGACGACGCCGTGGTCACTCGTCAGCCTCTCTCTGAGAGTGTAGTTCGCAGACATCGCGACTGCGGGCTTTATCGTGTAATAATAAGCACTCGGAAGTGTTCCCTCGATCACCTCCACCGTGTCACCCTCGTGCACGAGTCCCGGTCGCTCCATCTTGAATTCCATCTCTCTCATGGCCTGACCTCGTACTTTCTCCTGAGCGCAAGCTCCGAGCTTATCCTCTCATATATAGCGTCACGATCCATGTTATCGTCAAGAGTTATATCCATGCTCACGGCGATATTTGTCAGGACATGCTCATCAGCCTCTCTCATATGATCGAGTATCTCGATCCTGTCCTTATACGTCCTTGCATCAAGAAAATCCATCATCAGAGAATTCATATCTTCAGATCTGTCCACGGCAAAGATGTCACCTGACAGCTCCTCATCCTCCGCTGTATCGACCGGTCCTTCCATCCCTATCGGACCCTCCATGCCTATTGGTCCTCCCATCTCAATGGGATCACCCGAGCCGGTGTCGGTTATCCTTTTTTTCCGGGATACATTTTTCACGGATCTCTTGTCAGGCAGATCCTGCTTCTTGTCGATGCGCCTTAGGTTGAACTTCGGGAGTTCCTCAAAGGATCTTACATAATTTGAGAAAAATGATCTCCTCTCCATTACATAGTATTCATACGGAGAAGTCAGCTCCTGATAGCAGACCACATCCTGAAAATTCGGCTTGGTCTGTGCCTGAGCCACCACCTGAACGGGCTCCCCCGTTTTCTTGTGATACATAACTCTTTTATTCATGTCACACCCTCCCGTCTATACATATCAGTGTATCCGCCGATCTTATCCATGTTAAGAAACTGCTTTGATCACCTGTTCCCTGATATCTGAGATCATCTGATAGAACAGGTGCTTCCTACGCCTCACTGTCCAGTGCTTCCAACGCCTCTGCCTCGGCAAGAGATCTGTTCACATAATCAACCACGTCCTCCACGTCAAGTCCGTGAACCATGCATGCCTCTCCCAAGGTCTCCACCATAGCCGACGGACAGCTGACACACCCCATACCGCATTCAAGCAGAGCACGATAAGCCATAGGATGAGCCCGCAGCAGAGCGTCAATCTTGGTATCCGGAGTTGCAAAAATCTCAACCTTTATCGAATCATCCACTTGTGTAACCTCCTTGTTTTTATTAAGAAAATATTATACACCTTGCAGATATTTTTTTCAAGTATAAATTGTTTAGGCCCATATTCGTTAGACCCATATTCGTTAGACGGCGTGAGCCAACAGGCAGTCTCACACCTATCGCATCGAGTAGGGGGAATTCATCCCCTACTCGATGACCGTTTGCTCAGCCATGCAATGAAAGCAAGCTTTCATGCATCGCATTCGCTATTCGCACAAAAAGCGGCTCCGCGTATGCGAAGCCGCCATATTGTTTGTCTTATTTACTTAAGCACTCGTCTCGCCGTGATCGGTGTACGATAGTTGATCGGACTGGTCTTGATACCCGTGCTCGGATTGGATGCGTGTACCACTCTTCCGCCTCCGATACACAGTGCCACATGAGATACATGTGAGCCGCTGCCGTAGAAGATAAGGTCTCCTGCTTTGGCATCCTTCCAGCTGATCTTCTTGCCGACTGTTGACTGTGAACTCGAGGTTCTCGGCAGGCTGATGCCGAAATGCTTGAATACCGACATCGTAAAGCCCGAGCAGTCTGTTCCCTTTGTAAGGCTGGCTCCGCCCCATACATAGCGGTTGCCCAAGAATTCCTTTGCATACTGGCAAAGATCTACCCTTACATCGCTGACACCTTCACCGTACAAAAGCTCGGTCATGGTTATAGCCGTATCAAGCTCTTCTTCTACCACTGCATAGTCGGCGCTTATATAGGCCTCCTCGTCATCAAGGCTTACCTTGATCCAGCCTTCGAGCTCTTCAAGGACCTCTAATCTCTCGCCCTCACCCATCGTTGTGATTATCTCGCTGTCCGTGTTGGGCTCGCTCCTTACTCTTAAGCCTCCTTCGGTAGCCTTGGCTGTCTTTGTTACGACTTCATTTGCTCTTATGATGGCTTTTGCACCGGTCAGAAGATAATCCGAATGCACATATCCTTCAACAGTTCCGGATATGATATGGTACCATTCACCGTCTGCTTCGACTATCTCGCATCCGTTGTTGTTTGACATCTTTCCGACAAGCTTTGATTCTGTAGACGGTGCTTCACGTACATTTAAATGATTCTCAACGTTTGAAACGCCGAGATTGGAATATCCGAATGAAAGGGATGTATCTCCCGCTGCGTTCAGATATTCCTCTTCCGTCATTATCGTATCAAGTATAGTACCGATCCCCGCAGAGTTTACGTTATCGGCCATCTTTGCCCCCTCTGCATGTGAACAGACCGGGAAGCAAAATATCGCGATAAGACATATAAGGGTTGTTTTTAAAATATTTCTCACGTTAACCTTCTTGTTCGCTTTCCGAGATAGAGAACGCAATGTTTACTGCGTGATCCGCTATCCTCTCCAAACCTGACAGGATATCAGAGTAGATCATGCCGGCATCGGGAGTGCACTCGTTTTTCTTAAGCCTCTCGACATGAGCCTGCTGAAGCTCTCTTTCCATGTCATCTATTCTGTCTTCAAGGTCGATGATATCCTGCATATGCTCATCCTTTCCGTGAGCAAACATCTCAACGGAATAGCGATAGCAGTCATTGACCATATCTAGCATCCTGCCCATCTCGCCCATGGCCTCTCTTGAGAACTCGATGTTCTGCTCCTTTCTCTGAACAGCGGCATCCGCTATGTTCTCTGCGTGGTCACCGACTCTTTCTATATCATTGGCGACATGGAACAGAGCACCGATGCTCTTTAAGTCTTCTATGGGAAGGGTGGTCTGGTTTATCTTTACCATGTAGCCTGTTATTGCCTTGTTTAGGAAGTTAATGTTCTTCTCGACCTCGTATACCTCATCGATATCCTCCTGATCGAGAGTGATCAGAGCGTTCATCGCCCTGTTGAGATTCTCTCCGGCAAGATCCGCCATACGCTCAAGCTCTTTTACAACTTCAACGACAGCCGTGGCCGGATTGAATACGACTTTGTTTCCGATATACTTAAGCGTATAGCTCTCTCTGTAGCTTACCTTTACGTCCTCGCCCGGTACGAGCACATAGGTCATCTTTACTATAAGGTTAGAGAATGGAGACAGCATAAGCACCTGTACGATCTTTATTATCGTATGGGAGTTTGCGACAAATCTTCCGTTGTCGCCCGAAATGCTTCCGACAGCATTTACTCACCAGTCTCCGATAAACAAGAATGCCACAAAGAAGATCACCGTTCCTATCACATTGAAAAGAAGGTGGATAAGAGCTGCTCTCTTTGCATTCTTCTTACCTGAAAGAGAAGCTATCATTGCGGAAGAACATGCACCTATGTTGCAGCCGAGTATTACAAAGAGACAGATCTTCAGATCGAGCAGTCCCTGGTTTGCCATTAAAAGGATGATACTTACGGTTACGGACGAACTTTGAATAACACTTGTTACCGCAGTTCCGAGAAGCACCGCCAGCAGCGGATTGTTCATTCCGGCAAGTGCATCAACGACATTCTGGGATTCCTTGAGTCCGGCCATCGAACCGCTCATAAGGGAAAGACCCATGAACAGTATGCCGAATCCGAGCACGATATCCCCTATCTTTTTTATCGTCTCATTTTTGATAAACATTACGGCAAGGACTCCGGCAAGAACAAAGAGCGGAGCTACCTTGGAAAGATTGAATGAAACAAGCTGAGAAGTGATTGTAGTACCGATATTGGCACCGAATATGACACCGGCCGCCTGAGAAAGTTCCATCAGCCCTGCGTTAACAAAGCTGACTACCATTACGGTACAGGCGCTCGATGACTGTATGATACCGGTAAATACGACACCGACTATCGTACCCATGAGCTTGTTTTTGGTAAACATGGCGAGAATGCTTCTTAGCTTGGCACCTGCGGCCTTTTCAATACTCTCGCTCATTAATGACATTCCAAATAGGAAAAGGCCCAGTCCTCCGGCCAGTTCCAGTAAAATAGTAGAATTCATCTTATCCTCTTATGTAAATTAATGCATACACATTAATTGTGACTTATTTTGCCTGTATCGTCAAGTCTTACAGAAACATCTTAAACGGCACGAAGCAGTCTTTGTTCCTATCATATGAATAAACGGCCGCAAAGGATCCGTTTTCAAGATAGACTCTTACAAATCTCTCTTTCATATCAAGTCTTATCTGATTTCCGTTTAGGACGCGCTTTTCATTTTCGCCGCTCACTGTCACAGCTTTGTGATCAGAGAATACTTCATCGACATTTGTAACGATCGAGTCAAGCTCTCCCTTTTTTGCAAGCTCCTCTATCTGATCAAGCTTATATGCCTTATCGATAGCAAAGCTTCCCGATCTTGTCCTTACAAGCCCTGTCATGACTGCGCCGCAACCGAGCTTCTGGCCTATATCATTGCAAAGAGTCCTGATATATGTACCCTTCGAGCAGTTAACTCTTATCTTTGCCGATGTATCATCTATATCAAGTATCTTTATATCACTGATATTTATATCTCTTGGCTTTCTTTCAACCGTAATGCCTGCCCTCGCCATGTCGCAGAGCTTTTTACCTCCTACCTTTAAAGCGGAATACATCGGAGGAATCTGCTTTGACGGTCCTATGAAAGAAAGGATGGCATCCCTGAATTCCTCTGCAGTTATGTTAACTTCTTTTTCATCTATGACCTGTCCGCTCATATCCTGGGTATCGGTCGTTATGCCAAGCTTCATATCGGCGACATATTCCTTTGTCTTATCGGTGAGCATGTCGCAGAGCTTTGTTGCACTGCCTATGCATACAGGCAGCACTCCTGTCGCATCGGGATCGAGAGTCCCGGTATGTCCGATCTTTCTAATCTTTGTGATGCCTCTTAGTTTCGCAACGACATCGAAGGAGGTGTAACCCTCCTCCTTGTATACATTTATTATTCCATTAATCATTTTCCTTATACTGCTTTTCGATCTGCTTTGACAGATTATTCACGGCATCGTGGAAGGTCCCCTCCAAAACGCATCCTGCAGCTCTGACATGTCCGCCTCCGCCAAAGTATGTGGCGATCACGGAACAGTCTATCACTCCGTTTGAGCGCAGGCTTACCTTGTATTTTAAAGGTTCCGTCTCATACATGAACACGGCGCAGTCAACTCCCTTTGTGTATCTTAGCTGGTTGACTATTCCATCCATGTCCTTGTTGTTTACTCCGTAAAAATGCATTGTCTTCTGATCCAGATGACCGACTATGCATCTCTTTTCGAGGAAGAGAACGCTCTCAAGCAAGGTCCTGCCCATTATCTGGTTCTGGACATATGTCTTCTGATAAAAGGTCTCTTCTATGAGCTTTGGAAAGTCAAATCCGTATTCTATGAGCTTTGCCGCTATCCTTAATGTCTTAGGCGACACATTTGAATACTGAAAGACTCCCGTATCATGGACTATGCCCAGATATATGGCCTTTGCGATGCTTTCATCGATCTTTTCTTCATCCATGCAGTCAAATACGAGCTCGCTCGCACTGCTGGCCGAAGGATCGATGTAGTTTATATCTCCGTCGCCTGAATTTGTTATGTGATGGTCTATGTTTATGCGCTTCTTTGCACCTTCAAAAGCAGGGAGGGAATCTCCCAGCCTCTCGGCGTTGCAGTCGATGCACATGAAGATATCGTGCGCATGCTTAAGACCGTCGGGCCTCTTTATCCTGTCTATGCTATCAAGGCAGTTAAAGACAGGCGAGAAGTCATCCAGATATACATATACCTTTTTTTCGGGGCAGTTCTTTATAAGATACAGATACATCGCCATGCAGGCGCCTATGCAGTCGCCGTCAGGTCTT
>DMLD01000100.1 GCA_003453515.1 Lachnospiraceae bacterium | reverse complement strand
ACGACCTGAGGGATCAGAGAAGCCTGCTCATCGACGAGCTCTCGCAGTACGCGACCGTGGAGACTCTCGAGAAAAAGGGAACGATCGAGAAGAGAAGCGGCAGACAGACCGATGAGCTCGAGGTCGATACACAGTTCTATGTATACTTAAACGGCAATACGCTGGTAGACGGCGACAAGATAAACAGGATCCAGTACACACAGAAGGAGACCTACACCAATGTCTGCGATATGAAGGGCTTATATGAGCTGACATGGTCCGACGGTACTGATTTCCTTGAGCACAGCAGGAGCCTCGGCGGAAAGCTTCAGTCGCTCTTCGAGATGAGGGACGGCAACAACTCTACAACACTCGAGGGCGTGATAAGCTCTATGGATGCTGCGTCTACACCGCCGACCATCACCATAACCAGGTCGGCTTCCGATAAAAATGCCAACTTCATAAACGAGGCAAATCTTTTGAATATACCGACCAACGACGGTGAGATCTATATAAACGGAACGATGTACAGATATGAGACATTTTCAGCTGAGTGGACACCGTCGGCGACCGACCCGAGTCAGGGAGAGTACAGCTATACCTTCAGGCTTAAGGGCGTGGCGGATCTGTCAAGTGAGGAATTGATAAAGATCGCAAACGAATCCGGCATGACGGTTTCGGTCGGGGAGAATGTAGCAGGCCGCGGGATACCATACTATTTTGCGCAGCTAAACGAGTTTGTCAGGGAGTTCTCGGAGAGATTCAACAAGATACAGAACTCCGGGTTTGATCTGAATGATGAGTTCGGGATCGATTTCTTCACGGCTAAGACCAAGACAAAGGGGATCGACTACGAGATGAAGGAGGGCGAGCACAGCTTTGATACGGCACTTATGGATGTGACCGCCGATGCAAGCTACTACTTCATGACTACCGCAAACTACAAGGTGGCAGACGAGATGATCAAGGATCCGTCAAAGCTTGCGGCCAAGGCTGTCATAGAGGTCACCGATGCGAGTGGGAACCCGGTGCTTGACGCCAACGGGAACAAGACCTATGTTTCGGTAGGCGGGGACAACTGGGAGAACATACAGAAGCTGTCCGAACTCAAGGATGATTCGACGATGTTTTTACACGGAGCGCCGGATACATTTATCCAGTCGCTCGCATCCTCGATGGGAGTTGAGTGCTCGAGAGCGGAGCACCTAAGCCAGTCACAGTACAACCTGCTCCTCAGTATAGACAAGAACAGACAGTCGGTTTCGGGAGTGGATGAGGACGAAGAGGCAGAGGATCTGATGGTATTCCAGCAGATGCTGATGAACCAGTACAAGGTGTTGTCTGTCATGAATCAGGTGCTTGATAAGTTGATCAACGGTACTGCAGTGTGAGTGTGATATACCGGATCAGTAAAACCGGCGGATGAGTTGCAACGCTGAGCTTAGTATTTGAGTCGGATAAAAGGAGGTTTGGCATGAGAGTAACGAACGGAATGATGCGGACCAATTCGATGCTTAACATGCAGAAGAATAAGGTTGCATATGATAAATATCTTCAGCAGTACAATACTCAGAAGAAGATCCAGAGACCGTCAGATGACCCGACCATAGCAGTCAGGGCACTGAAATACAGGACAACTCTCACGGAGATCGAGCAGTATCAGAGAAATATCGATGATGCTACCTCCTGGATGGACGCGACAGAGACCGCGATAAAGGATGTCGACAAGGTCATGGACAGCATGGTTGAGTATGTGACTCAGGCTGCGACCGGAACCGTAAATGCCAAGGACAGAGCGGACATCACCAAGCAGCTCGATCAGTACGCACAGTATATATATGAGCAGGATCTGAACTCGGACTATGCCGGAAGATATCTGTTTACGGGATATAGGACGGATTCGCCGCTGCTTTTCAAGGCGGCTCAGGAAAATGTCGTCTATACGATACATGAGCCGATAGATGTATCAAACATCAGAGCGTATGACTATGTGTATGGGCGTGCGGAGATCGGGGCAACGAATCCCTCTGATCCGAAATATAAGGATGCACAGACCTACGCCAACGAAGCGCCCCAATTTTTATCGACGAACAGAGTACTGGTAGGCTATCAGGATCTCGTCGATTACAGCAACAATAAAAAATATGATGTGACAGCGCTTGACGGGACCAAATCACAGGCTGACTATGTACAGCCCTACATCATCTACAAGGATCGCGATGGCAACGAGTGTAAGGTGAATGTAACCGTAAAGAGCATCTCAGATGACAAAACATACAACGAGCACCTCCAGCCAAAGAGTGCTTCGGAACTGGCTGCAATGACGCCGCCCGGAACCGCTTCTACCGTCACGGTCACGACGGCAACCAAGCAGGCTGATGGTACATATACGACCACGACATCGACCAAGACGACAGGAGAGGTCTATCTGGTGCCGGAGACCGGAGAGCTTGTATTTGCAGACGATATATACGATGATATCCGCGGCGGATCGGATCTGATGATCACCTACCAGAAGAGGGAATTTGATAAAAATGATATCAGACCCGAGCACTACTTCACCTGTGAAACAGTGGATACGGGAACAGCCGGAAAAGCGGTATACAACACACATTCGCTTGACGAGCTGAACGAGATGAAGGCGTGGGATGAGTATACCAAATACAGCTTCAGAGATCAGAATATCCAGTACCAGATCAATTTTTCACAGACAGTCACGGTCAATACCGAAGGCAAAAATGCGGTTGATGCTTTGGTAGGACGTTCGATCGAGGATATCAAGAACTCGTGTAACGAGCTGGATGTCATCGAGGCGAGGATGAGTGAGGTCGACAAAAGACTTGCCGATCTCGACGAGGGTAAGGATGCCAAGCAGATAGCGGATCTGACAGAGCTTAAGACCCAGCTCCAGACACAGACCGATCTGCAAAAGTCGGTGCTTGTCAAAGCGCTCGGTGCCATGATAACCACGATCCAGGGAGCAAAGGACAAGATAAATGTCGCTCTCGCCGATCACGGATCACGCTATAACCGTATGGTGATGACGAGAAACAAGATAGATGAGCTTGAGATGGATACCAATCAGGCAAAATCCGACAACGAGGATGCCGATCTCGGCGAGGCATATATCAACTTCACCGAGTCAAACCTTCTCTATCAGGCGACTCTCAATGCGACCAGCAAGGTGTTGGGACAGAGTTTGTTGGATTTTATATAACGCGTTAATCAGCGTTTTTTTAACAGAATAACAGATCAAAAAACGTCCTGCGGGGCGTTTTTTGATTAAGGATACACTGATTAAATCA
>DMLD01000158.1 GCA_003453515.1 Lachnospiraceae bacterium | reverse complement strand
TTGGTCAACGCTGTCGATGCGGAGGTCGCCGCGGATACCATTGCAAAGGGAGAGGGCGCGGATATATCCATCAGGGATACGCTTGTAAACATCGTTCCGAGTGATATCGTTACGCCGTTCCAGAACTCGGATATGCTCCAGATCATCTTTATGGCGGTCGTAGTCGGACTCGCAGCCGCTGCTATTGGTATCAAAAAGCCGGGGATCAAGCAGGGAATATCCTCGCTGAATGTGCTTGTTTCCAAGCTCACATCAGTTATTGTTGCATTTATTCCCTTGGTTGTATTTTGCTCCATGGCAAAAATGATGATAAACATGGATCTTGGAGATCTCGCGGGAGTGATCAAGTGGATACCGGTCATCTATGTGGGAGATATATTGATGATCATTATGTATGGATTGATACTTCTGATATTTACAAGGCTTAATCCGATTACATTTTTCAAAAAATATTTTCCCGCGATGATATCAGCGTTTACGCTCTCATCGAGTAATGCTTCACTTCCTACATCCGTCAAGATGTGTGATAATCTGGGAATAGCCGGCAGAGTGTACTCATTCTCGTTGCCTCTTGGGGCGACCATCAACATGGATGGCTCGTGTATAACACTTATCATATCGGCGCTGTTTTTCGCAAGAATATATGGTGTTGAGATGAGCATGAGTCTCATATTCTCGCTTGCGCTTTCGATCATGCTTCTGTCGGTGGGGGCTCCGGGAGTACCCGGAGGCAATCTCGTGTGCATCGCTCTTATCATACCGCAGATAGGGGTTCCGGCGGAGGCGATAAGTCTTATACTGGGACTCTATCCGATCGTTTCCATGATGCAGACCTGTGCAAACGTAACCGGAGATGCAGTTGTGACAACCGTGGTTGCGAAGCATGAGAAGCTTCTTGATTCAGAAAAATTCAATTCGTGATCGGGAGACGGCTATTATGATCGAAGTCAATGATCTGGTCAAGACATTTGTAAGGCAAGTTGACAAAAAGAAAAAAGAGGAATTTAACGCGGTTGATGGTATGTCATTTACCGTAAACGACGGTGAGCTTGTCGGTATACTGGGACCGAACGGTGCCGGCAAGACCACGCTTCTTCGTATGCTCGCCACGCTGATGGAGCCAACCTCCGGCGAGATATATGTGACCGGTGCTGATGGCGGGAAGCTGAGAGATGCCGTGGATATAAAAAGGCATATCGGGTATCTTTCTGCCAATACCAAGCTGTATGAGCGGTTTTCCGTGAGGGAGACCATGCAGCTTTTCGGGCAGACCTACGGCATGAGCGAGGACGAGATATCAGCAAGGACCGAGGAGTTGATCGGGATACTTGATATGGCGGAGTTTGTCGACAACAGAGTATCAAAGCTTTCAACGGGGCAGATGCAGAGGGCGCAGATAGCAAGGTGTCTGATCCACGACCCGGAGTGTTATATATTTGATGAACCGACTCTGGGACTCGATGTGATATCGGGAGCAACCATAATCGATTTTATGAAGTCGGAGAAGGAACGCGGCAAGACGATACTCTATTCGACGCATTACATGGAGGAGGCGCAATACCTGTGTGACAGGGTGTTCATACTCGATCACGGACACATAATCAGAGAGGATACGCCTGCACATCTGATGGAGTCCACATCAACCGAAACAATGAGGGATGCTTTCTTCGCCGTGACTGACACTTTGACAAACAGTTCGGCTGACAAACAGTCTGACTGACAAGCGGTCCGACCGATAAGCAGGAGATGACTATGAGCAGGTTAAGTAACAGGAGGATGGTCGATATCCTCATAAAAAAGGAGCTTAGAGATATATTCAGAGACAAAAAGTCGGTGCTTATGATGGTCATAGTTCCGGTGGTGCTTTATCCGCTTATTTTTCTGGTTGCATTCATGATAATAAGCATGATGCAGACGGGGATGAAGACCCAGACGTACCGAATTGTCGTTGACGGAGAGAGCACGGAGTCTGTTGTTTCCCAGCTTGAGCTCGACAGGGACGAGACGGGGAAGAAGGATGATGGATACGGGCTTATTTTTTTTGAGAAAAATGACTACGACATGATCGCTAAGGAGTATATCGCCGGTGAAAAGGATGATAACTCCGGGGAGCCCGATGCCGGCGGATACGAGGGGGAGGCGCTCATAGCGCGTATCATAAAGAGCGAGCTGATCGATGCATACGTGAAGCAGACGGGTAAGGATTATACGGTTTATTATAATTCGTCTGTGACCAATTCCTCTTATGCATACGGTCTCATATCGGATGCGGTCGAGAAGCTCCGGCTCAGTCTGGTTCAAAAAAGCCTTGACGAGAAGGGGCTTGATTCACAAAGTATACTGAATCCTGTCGCCATGACCGGACACGACACGGCGACCGGAGAGCAGTCGCTCGGATTTTTCCTGGGAACGATCATACCCTTTATGATGATAGTGAGCCTGCTCGTGGGCGTATTCACTCCGGCTGTCGATACGATGACGGGGGAGAAGGAGAGGGGCACCATGGAGACGCTTCTCATGATGCCTGTCAGAGCCTCGCACATCATAGTCGCGAAGTTTGTCTCTGTGGCTCTTGTCGGGCTGATAACGACGGTCTTAAGCATCGCATCGATGGCTGGGCTCGGGCTTTATATGCTGAGGCTCGTGAGTGAGAGCGGTATGCAGGGGATAGGCAGCATCGACGTCGGTTCATTTTTGCCGGCAATAGTCATAACACTGCCGGTGCTCATCGTGCTTTCGCTGTTTCTGACCGCCGTATCCATGTGCGTGACGTGCTTTGCGAAATCATATAAGGAAGCCAACAACTATATGTCGCCGGTCATGATCGTGGTGATGCTGACAGGTTATATAGGGTTTATCCCGAATATCGAATTTGACCGGACGATGGCGATGGTGCCTGTTGCCAACGTGTGTCTGCTTATTAAAAATATCCTGCTTTTCAAGGTGGATATCTCACTTGTCATGATAGTCATTCTCTCGACCGCGGTGTACACGGGGCTTTTGGTCATGCTGCTCGGACGCATGTACAAGAGCGAGGCGGTGATATTTGACGAGGGGATAAGCGCGCTGTCCATACTTGAGAGAAGGTCAAATATGAAGCCGGGCGGTCTGCCCAGCCACGGCGACGGCTGGTTTGTGGTTCTGGTCGGGTTCATACTTTTGGCTTATGTGGGCGGTCTGCTGCAGCTAAAGCTGGGTCTTGGCGGCGTGGTGCTAAGTCAGCTTATGCTGGCGGGGCTTGCGCTTATCATGGCTGTATATACAAGAAAGGATATAAGAAGGACATTCCGGTTTAGTGTGCCGGGCAAAAATAAGGATAAAAAAGCTTTGACCTCTTGGGTGGGAAGCCTGCTTGTCGGAGTCGGGATGATATGCATCTGTATGGTTATCGGCAGTATAGCAGTCACCCTCTTTCCTGCGGAGGGGCAGCAGGTGAGCGACCAGCTGACCTCGATGTTTAGTGGACCCGGGATCATACTGTGGCTCGTGGTTGCCGTGACGCCCGCGATATGTGAGGAGCTTTTGTTTAGGGGATATGTGCTTTCGGCATTTGAGAGCAGATATCCGATGTGGACAGCGATAGTCGTATCGGGAGCGCTGTTTGGCATATACCACATGAGCTTTGTCAGATTCTTTGTAACATTTATATTCGGATGTGCGCTCGGATACATCGCCTATACGACCGGAAGCATCTTCCCCGGCATGGTGCTCCATGCGCTCAACAATTCCTTGGCGGTTGTTAGCCTGCTGTTTCCGGACTTTGTTGTCAAATATCTGCCGTTTCTTGCGAGCGATGTATTGTCGCTGTCGACGATGCTTATACTCGCGGGCGTAGGTCTGATTTTAGTTGGTATTGGCAACAAATTGTTAAAGAGATGTTAATTAAACTGCTATGTCAGTTTGCTGACACCATCATGAATACAAGTGACTTTTTGATCACCGTCTTCGATAGAATGCACAGAGTTACCTATAGTAATTCAGTGTGTCCTTAACAAAATGCTCAGTTGTCCTACTTATCGAAGCGTGGCGGCAGGAGTTTTCTTTCGAGGAAGTCCGCTTCGGACTTCCGAGGAAGAAAAGCTCCGACCGCGCCACGCGTCGGTAAACCCGACCCTCGCCTTTCGAGAAAGTCCGCTTCGGACTTCCGAGGAAGAAAAGCTCCGACCGCGCCACGCGTCGGAAACCAGGTTCTCGTGTAATATATTTCCTAAATCTTTAAAAAATAGTTGACAAAAATGAAATAATCTGTTAACATGTTACAAAATTGTTAACAGATTTAAATTTGTCTAAGGAAAGGTGAAGGAAATGAAAGGAATGAGAAGGCTGACAGTTGCTCTGCTTGCCTTGTGTATATTGTTTACAAGCGTGCCGGAGGTAAAAGCGGCGGAGTTTAGTGAGTTTCAGCAGAAAAAGGTCGACCAGATAGTTAAGATAGTATCCAAGGAGAAGAATTGGGAGGAGTACGGCTCACTGCCGTCGGTGTGCATCGCCCAGGCATATGTGGAGAGCGGTGTGGGGATAGCCGGCAGGAAGAATAATCTCTGGGGCTTAAACGGCGGAAGAGCATCGTACAAGAGCTTGAAAAAGGGCACCTACGCTTACATGGAGTGCATCAACAAAAGCTATTATACCAGATACGGAGCGACCGATACCAAGAGCTGGAAGAAGCAGATACGTGCCATATTGAAGGGCGGATACTGCGTACCGGCAAGCGGATACTTCAACGAGGTATCAAGAGTCATCAAAAAGTATGACCTGAAAAAATATGACAAGAAGATGTTTAAGGAGATAAAGAAGGCGAGAAAGGAGCGCAAGGCAAAGGCGAGAGCAAAGGCGAGAGCAAAGGCTAAGGCAGAGCGCGAAAAGAAGGAAAAGCAGGAGAAGCAGGAGAAGCTCCGCAAGCAAAAGGAGTTTGCTAAGCTTATGCCTTCACTGGTCAGCGATTGCATCGTAACTATCTCAAAGCTCATCATCTGCGGAGGCGGAGAGAAAGATGAGGAGGAGCAGGCTGCAGGCACGACTAAGTGATGACAGGGATGTCATGAGTCGGTGAACAGTTCATTTTTAGAAAAAAACATTGACAAGAACAACGATATAAGGTATACTATGCACCTGTAAGGCAAAAAGCTTTACAGGTGTATTTATATCCGGAGCCGCCGATAGGAGGTCTGACATGAAAGAGACGGACAACTCGTCGATCACTTCTCCCGCCGAGATAGCAAGGCTCGCCGCGCTGTACGATATATACGGTGCGCTGATAAAGGAGTCGCAGAGGGAGATATTTGAGGAGTATGTGCTTGATAACCTGTCGTTGGCGGAGATAGCGAACACGCGCGACATAACCAGACAGGGTGTATACGATATCATCAAGAGGACCCAAAAAAAACTAAAGGGATATGAGGACAAACTGGGGCTTCTGAAAAAAAGCATCGAGACAGATGAGAGGCTTGAAAGGCTGGAGGCTGTCATCGACGGGATCGGGAGCGGTACATTTTTAAAGAGTAGGGAATATGACAGTATCAAAAAGCTGGTTAACGAGATAAGAAGCAATCTTTAAGGAAATGGGTGATCCGTATGGCATTTGACAGTTTATCTGAAAAGCTACAAAATGTCTTTAAGGGACTTAGGAGCAAGGGGCGTCTGACCGAGGACGATGTCAAGGTCGCCATGAAGGAAGTCAAGATGGCGCTGCTGGAGGCAGATGTCAACTTCAAGGTCGTTAAAAATTTCACCAAGGCAGTCACCGAAAAGGCGACCGGTGAGGATGTGCTCAATTCGCTTACACCGGGGCAGACCGTCATCAAGTATGTCAACGAAGAGATGATAGAGATGATGGGCGGGGAGACTGTTGAGCTTGACCTTATACCGGGCTCTGCGACAACTGTTCTCATGATGTGCGGCCTACAGGGTGCAGGTAAGACGACGACCACCGCGAAGCTCGCCGGCAAGTTCAAGGCTCAGGGCAAGAGACCTCTCCTTGTAGCCTGCGATATATACAGACCCGCAGCTATCGATCAGCTGCAAAGAAACGGTGAGAAGCAGGGGGTACCCGTATTCTCGATGGGTACCGATCACTCGCCGGTCGACATAGCCAAGGCGGCGATGTCACATGCCAAGGAAAACGGCAACAACCTTGTCATACTCGATACAGCCGGACGTCTACACATAGATGAGGAGATGATGGGCGAGCTTGCGAGGATAAAGGAAGAGATAGATATCCACAAGACGATACTCGTCGTGGACGCCATGACCGGACAGGATGCCGTGAATGTGGCTTCGACATTTGATGAAAAGCTCTCCATAGACGGAGTGATACTTACAAAGCTTGACTCCGATACCAGAGGCGGTGCTGCGCTGTCGATACGTGCGGTGACCGGAAAGCCCATATACTATGTGGGTATGGGAGAGAAGCTTTCGGATCTCGAGCAGTTCTACCCCGACCGCATGGCGTCGAGGATACTCGGGATGGGCGATGTGCTGACTCTCATCGAAAAGGCGGAGGCAGAGATCGATGAGGAGCAGGCTGCCGAGATGGCAAAGAAATTCAAAAAGGCAGAATTTGATTTCAATGATTTTTTGGCGCAAATGCAGCAGATGAAAAAGATGGGCGGGCTTTCAAGCATATTGAAAATGCTCCCGGGCATGGGACTGCCAAAGGATCTTGAGATAGATGACGATGCGCTGAAGGGCACCGAGGCGATCATCTACTCCATGACGAAAAAGGAGAGAACGAATCCCTCAATCATCAATCCCTCGAGAAAACGAAGGATCGCTGCGGGTGCCGGTGTGGACATCAGCGAGGTAAACAGGCTGATGAAGCAGTTCGAGCAGAGCAAAAAGATGATGAAGCAGATGTCAGGCATGATGGGCGGCAAGGGCAGGAAGCGAAGAGGCGGGTTGCCCGGCGGCATGAAGTTTCCGTTTTGACGGGTGTCCTGTAGGTGCCGCCGGTGCTTGTATATGCAGAACTCAAGCAATTGTGTTTGGGTAAGTAATAATAGTTATCGATTAAGGAACAGCTTGGATAAGTATGCCCTTAATGGAAATAAATAATCAACAACAAACAGGAGGTAAGAAAAGTGGTTAAGATTCGTTTGAAGAGACTTGGAAAGAAGAGAACTCCGTTCTATCGTATCGTGGTGGCTGACGAGAGATCACCCAGAGACGGCAAGAACATCGCAGAGATCGGTACATACGATCCCAACATGGAGCCGGCTGAGGTCAAGATCGACGAGGAAGCTGCAAAGCAGTGGCTTGCAAACGGCGCTCGCCCGACAGATGTCGTTGCCCGTCTTTTTAAGCAGGCAGGTATCAACTGAGAATATAAGCATCGTTTGATGCAGTAGGTGACGGAGGTGTCTGATGAAGGAATTGGTTGAAGTTATCGCCAGATCTCTTGTTGATGACCCTACATCAGTGGTAGTGACTGAGGAGGAGGACGATCGTCAGATCGTGCTCAATCTCACTGTTGCTCCCGACGATATGGGCAAGGTTATCGGCAAGCAGGGTCGCATCGCCAAGGCTATTCGTACAGTAGTGCGCGCTGCGGGCGGTGTCAAGACAGACAAAAAGATCATGGTTGATATCAAGTGATTATGTTAGATAAAAATACGGAAGAAAAAATAGCGGACATGCTGCGCATAGGCGTGGTTACCAAGCCGCACGGACTGAAGGGCGAGGTGAAAGTCTACCCGACCACATCCGCGCCCGAGAGGTTCAAAAGCTGTGACACTGTGTATATGGTCACAAGGAGCGAGCTGCTTACGCTTCACGTAGAGGGCGTGAAGTACTTTAAAAATATGGTCATCCTGAAGTTTAAGGAGTTTTCAAGGCTTGAGGATGTGGAGAGCTTTCACGGCTTTGATCTTATGGTCACAAGAGACGATGCGATCGAGCTTGCTGAGGGCGAGTACTTTCTCTATGATGTTCCCGGATGCACGGTCACAAGTGATGAGGGAGAAAAGCTCGGAGAGGTGAGCGATGTCCTGGAGACAGGCGCCAATCCGGTATTTGTCATAAGGACGGACGATGGCAGGGAGGTACTGTTTCCGGTCATAGACGAGTGCATCCTTTCCGTGGATATCGAAAATAAACAGGTAGTGGCTCACGTGATGGACGGGCTGATGGATTAGGAGAGAACATGATATATTATGTGATGACCCTGTTTCCGGATACCATAGAAGCCGTCATGGGCGAGAGTATACTCGGACGGGCAAGAGAGTCGGGGCTTATCGAATTAAGGATCAAAAACATCCGCGACTACACTCTTGACAAGCACTTAAGAGTCGACGACTATCCTTACGGCGGAGGTGCCGGGATGGTCATGGAGGCGGAGCCCGTGTGGCGCTGCTACGAGGCTATATGCTCTGAGGTCGGCAAAAAGCCCGATGTCATCCATCTTACTCCGCAGGGAAGAGTGTTTGACTCCGCTATGGCAAAGGAGCTCGCGGACTGCGACACGCTCGTATTTTTATGCGGGCATTATGAGGGTATAGATGAGAGAGTGCTCGAGGAGATAGGTACGGTAGATGTGTCGATAGGAGACTACGTGCTGACGGGAGGTGAGCTGCCGTCGATGGTGATGATGGACGCGATCGCGCGGTTTGTGCCGGGAGTGCTCCACAACAGCGACTCGGCAGGCACGGACAGCTTTGAGAACGGGCTTTTGGAGTATCCGCAGTACACAAGACCCGAGGAGTTCCACGGGAAAAAGGTACCTGAGGTCTTGCTCTCGGGACACCATGCCAATGTGGAAAAATGGAGGCATGAGCAGTCGTTGGAAAGAACTAAGAGCAGAAGACCGGATCTGTACGAAAGATACAAGTAAGTTTTGAGTAACTTTTTTTCAGTATAATCTTGATTTTTTTTATAAAAAAGTGTATACTATTACTAATTGTGGGGTAGTATGCATTTTTTTGTTTGCTGACATTTACCGGTCGCAGCTGACAGATACACATATCAGCCGTAACAGTAACTGTCAACAAAAGATAATTTAGAAGAGGAGCATAGCAGGCTATGGATCGACAGGTGAGCTATGAGCGTGAGACCAAAGAGACATCGATATCTCTTAAGCTGAATATAGACGGACGCGGAAACTACGATATCACGACAGGGATCGGATTTTTCGATCATATGCTTGAGGGCTTTGCAAGACACGGACTTTTCAATCTGCTGCTCAGGGTCGACGGCGATACCGAGGTCGACGCGCATCACACCGTGGAGGACACGGGCATAGCGCTCGGGGAAGCGTTTGCCAAGGCACTCGGAGACAAGGAAGGGATAGTCAGATACGGCAGCTCCATACTTCCGATGGACGATGCGCTCGTACTGGTGAGCTTGGATTTTTCGGGACGCCCCTATCTTGTGTATGAGGCGAGCCTGCCGTCTCCGACGCTCGGGACCATGGAGACGGAGACCGTGAGAGAATTTTTCTTGGGCTTTGTAAACGGAGCATGTATCAATCTTCATATAAAACAGCTGGACGGAGAGAACACGCACCATATCGTTGAAGCGATGTTTAAGGCTTTTTCAAAGGCACTCGATGCGGCGACCCGCGTGGATCCCAGGATCGAGGGCGTACTATCAACGAAGGGGGTGCTGTAGGTGTCAGATAAATTCAAAAAGATAATCCCGTTTATAAATGCAGAGTCGGAGTTTCCCGACAAGGTGCTTCGCAGGGCGGAGCAGTATTGCTTTATGGGAGCGGATGAGCTGTTTGTCTACAACTATTCCAAGGTGGAGTCGGACCGTGAGGAGTTTCTGCGCACCATGAAGCGGCTTGAGACCACGGTCGATATACCGTTTGTCATTGGACTGTATGTGAACAGGTTTGATGACATAAAGAAGGCGTTTTATACAGGAGCCTCACATGTGGTCATCAAGTATGAGATCATGCCGGACAAGGCAGTGCTTGACGAGGCTGTCGGGAGATTCGGATCGGACAGGATCATCATGGAGATAGATGGCAGTGAGCCGTTTGAGAAGATACATTTTCCTGTTGACAAGCTCCTTTTGAAGCATGTTGATACGGGAGGAGCGCTGTCAAAGAGGATACTCTCGTGCGGCAAGGACATAGTGATCAGGGACTCGCTGATGAGAAATGACCTTATAGAGCTTATGGAGCTGCCAAAGGTGTACGGCGTCTCCACCAACCACTATGAGGACAAGTCCATTTTTAAGGTAAAGTCCAATCTGAAGGCAGCCGGGATAAATGTAAACACGTTTGAGAGCAGCCAGCCCTTTTCCGAGTTCAAAAAGGATCGCTTTGGGCTTGTGCCGTGTATCGTTCAGGATTACCGCACAAAGGAAGTGCTCATGCTCGCCTATATGAACGAAGAGAGCTACAATCTGACGCTTGCCACCGGCAAGATGACGTATTACAGCAGGAGCCGGAACGAGATATGGGTCAAGGGCGAGACCTCCGGACA
>DMLD01000144.1 GCA_003453515.1 Lachnospiraceae bacterium | reverse complement strand
GACTTTATAAAAACAGTGACCGAGGACTCATGCGTAAACATGTCTTCAACCAGTGATGATGGGATCATGCTTGGTAATGGTTATGTATGGATGAACGATATAAACGGAACCATGAAGATCACTTCACTCAACGGTATCGCCGGATGAGCGTGATCTGAGCACTAAGGAAACGCTGATTAAAGCGTTTCCTTGCACGAAAATCGTGGCACGAAGTGCCTTCCTATACGATTTTCTGTGCATCCACCCGGAGGGAATTAAGGATACACTGATTTAATCAGTGTATCCTTAAAGTACTATGATCAGAATAATACGATCTCAGGGCGCGTATCAACGCGCCCTGTTTTCCTGATTGGAGCTAAGCCATGAACCATGATGAGGATATATATTCTTATTTTTGCTGCTCGGAGTCTATGAGGCTTCAGCTTGACGGGCTGCTTGATTATCTGAGCCTTATCGGCGCCGACTGTCTTCCGACACTTGACAGTATGAAGGAGGCTTCTCTCCTACCTTGCGGATCAAGACAGGAGGGCAAGAAAAGACTTGATGAGTTTAAGCGGCTTGTACTGACATCGCTCTCGGATATCTCATGCGATCCGTCTTCCCACAGTGAAGCCTTTGCCAAGGATATTTCCGGTATACCTCCACGGCACAATATAAGAAGCACCACTGACATAAGAAGGATCACTGATATTTATATAGAGAGGGCTGCCCTTGACCGCCCGATGACAGAGCGGATAAGGGGTTATTTTTCTAAAACCGTTGACAAGGAGCATACACATACAGTCGACAGCTATAAGGATGTTTTTTACCACCCCTCCGACGGGCGCGCCCTGATACTTGCAGTCAAAAGGGATCACTTTGTGATGAAAGGGGCTCCCGTATGTCAGAGCTTCGACGAGGAGCATTTTTACTATACATCATCGGTCATGAACTGCATATACGACTGTGAATACTGCTATCTGAAGGGCATGTTTCCTTCATCACACATGGTCATCTATGTCGATCCCGAGGATACGTTCGCCGAAGTGGATGAGCTTTTAAAAAAGCACAGGGTATATCTTTGCATATCCTACGATACCGATCTGATGGCGATAGAAAGCATGACGGGATGTATTTCCCTGTGGAATGACTACGTATCCTCACGCGAGGGCTTACGGATCGAGTGCAGGACCAAGTGTGCAAGGACAGATATATGGGACAGGCTGACACCGAACGACAGCTTCATATATGCTTATACGCTGTCCCCCGATCCCGTGATAAACGCCCATGAGCACGGTACACCCTCTCTCACCGAAAGACTTGATTGCATAAAAGCAGCCATAGAGCGCGGGTTTACCGTCAGACTGTGCTTTGATCCCATGATATACATGCCGGGGTGGAAGGATATATACCGCGATATGTTTGCCAAAGTCAAAAAAAGCATTGAGCTTGACAGGATCAGGGATGTCAGCATAGGTAGCTTTCGTATATCCGACAGCTACCTAAGATCCATGAGAAAAAAGCTTCCCGGATCAGCCCTTATCCGGTTTCCGTTTGACAACGCCGGCGGTGTATACAGATATCCCTCCTACATAGCTGATGAGATGATATCACTGGCTTATGACGAGCTCTCGGGAGAAATATCACCGGATAAGATCTTTACCGATCCGAGGATGCGATAAAGGCGCTGTGCTGAGACAGGATCAATATTCATAGCAGTAAAGAGTTCACAAAATTTTCACAAAAAATTGTTAGCACTCGACTTGACAGAGTGCTAACAAAGTGTTATAATGACATCGTCAAAAGGAAAAAGGAGTGTATGAGGCAGTTGCAGGACATCTCCAAGAAACACTTTATCCGTATTCTTCAGGATGTTGCCCCACTCACTCTGTCAACCACGATATGACGATATCGCGAGTAAGAGAAAGAAGGAATGACTTATGTTGATGCCTAGTGTTTTCGGAAGTGACTTTATGGATGATGTATTTGACGATTTCTTTGGAAGCTCCTTTGTTCCCGCCACGAGAGGAACAACGAGCGCTGCCGCAACCATGAAGGCCGATATCACGGAAACAGATAAAGGATACCGGATCGATATGGATCTGCCGGGATACTCAAAGAATGATGTACAGGCGGAGCTGAAGGATGGCTACATGACCATCACCGCAGAGCACAACACACAGAACGAGGAGAAGGATACCAACGGAAAGGTCATCCGTCGCGAGCGCTTCCAGGGTGTATGCCGCAGAAGCTTCTATGTCGGCGACGCAGTGACCGAGAACGATATCAAGGCTAAGTTTAAGGACGGAGTTCTCACACTTGATATCCCGAAGAAGGAAAAGGAGCCTGAGGTCGAGACCAAAAAGCTCATTGCTATCGAGTAACAATTCACAACATTTCCTCTTACATCAAACCGGGGATCGTCTGATCGGACGACCCCCGGTTTTTTTTGCTATTACGACTCTGACTACCGCTTATATCAGCGTTTCCTAATTCAGATAGCTTTGCATCCACGGCATATATTTTTGCTCATGCTCACTGTCAAGATATATTTCCAACACCATGCTTCCAACCGTGGTTTTTCCGCGGATCATAAGCCTTATATGAAGCATTCTGCCGATCTGATCAACCTCTCCCCTGTCGACCTTCTCATTGTAGGACAAAAGCTCCTTGTCAGACGCACATTCATTCAGCCTGTCCATAAGGGCTGAGAGCTCTTCTGCATCGTCTATCTGTGTTTGTGAATCAGACCCGTTTTCACCCAACACACTGACCTCGGCACAGTACACACTCTCCTTGTCCGGAAGCCTTCTCTGCCCGAAAGCATCGAAGTATATCAGCGTAACAAACACGAACAGACAAGCCATGGTGATGATCCCCTGGAGCCAAGGTATCCTTCCGCTCTTGAATATATGCACGCTCTTTCGCAGGATCATCTCGCTTATGACAAATCCCAACGCTCCGCCTACGAGCATAGCCAGTATGGTCAGAAGCTTACCTGCCATCCCTGCAACAAAGCTGTAGGAATAGTTTGCTACCGGGATGAATGCCCATCCCGAGACCATACCCGAGCAGCAAAGCGTGAAGATCACACGAAATACCACCTTGCACCAATCAAAGGCTACTATCTCTCCGGTCTTTTCTATTTTTCTGCTTTTGTACAGTAATAATGCAAGCACACTGAATACGATACCCGGTATGATCATGAGAACCACTCCGGTCATATCCGACAGCTCACTGTACGCTCCTACCCTTTTCGTGAAAAACAGCCATGGGAACAGAAACTCCGTGCCGTCGAACACATTGTACATGAGCAGTGAGTTGTTTTGACTTGTGATGATCGGATCATATGAGAACACATAGCTGATCAGGGATGCGAACACATTTACAAAAAACCAGATCAGATTGATGACCCCATATGTCACCACCGACAGAAAAATACTGCCGCACACATTTACCACGAAGACCGCAAGCCCGTAGAAAAATATCAGCTCGCTCAGAGTCTCAACAAAGCTTGTAAGTATACCGCTCGCTCCGTACGGAACCACGCCCACGGCAAACACCATTGCGTAGCATATGAGGGTGAAAGCCAGCAGGCATACAAATCCGGCAACATAGTGGCTGATAAAGTGCGCCGTCCTGCTCACCGGAAGTGCGTGGAGCATATACGAGCTGTTTCGTTTATATAAATATCCAAAAACATAAACCGAAAAAACAATAGAGAATACGGCGATCCACGAGGGCGACGTGAGCGTATGCAAAACATCCGTAACCATGCCTCTGATCGTTTCAGTGTCCCTCTGTCCGAATAGCGGAGCACATACCAGCAGCATATACAGCAGTGTGAACACGACAACAGCCGGTATCAATCCCTTTATATCAAACATCAGGATAGTCTTGTTAAAACAGGATGTTTTTGATCTCATCATTCTCACCTCCCAGCTCATGTATAAAAATCTCTTCAAGTGTCAACGGAGCATATTCCGAGAACACTGCTTCACTTTCCCGAATCCTTGTTCCTATCAATTCTCTGTCTCCACGAAGAATGACCGTGTGCATCCTTCCCATCGCCTCATCGTGAAGAATATCTATCCCCTCGCCAAACTCAGGCTTTGTTTCCTCAGCTTCGTACGCCAGAGTGACCTTCGTCAGACTTGCCTGCATCTCATCCAACGACTGCTCCAGGATTATCCTTCCGTGATCCATGATACCCACATGGTCACATACATCCTCCAGCTCGCGAAGGTTGTGCGACGATACGAGGACTGTCATCTGCTCCTCGGCAACCGCCTCCATGATTATCTTCCAGATATTGTGCCTTGCCATCGGATCAAGTCCGTCCATGGGCTCATCCAGCACCAGTACCTCAGGTCTGCACGAAAGCGCAAGTATGAGAGCCGCCTGCTTTTGCATACCCTTTGACATTTTTCTAAACGCCTTCTTATCACTTACATTTGAGAACACACTCATGATCCTGTTCATCCTGTCCCTGTCAAATCGGGAGTAGCAGCCATCATAGAGCTTCGCGACCGACCCGAGGGTGGTGCTGTTTCCAAACATGATCTCATCCGGGACATATGCCATGCGATCCTTGACAGCTATGTTTTCAAATACCGGCTCTCCTCCTACCAGTATCTCTCCTTCATCCGGTTCAAAAACTCCCATGACGTGACGTATCAGTGTAGACTTTCCGCTCCCGTTGGGACCGACAAGGCCGTATATGCTTCCTCTGTCAATATGGAAATTCGCATTGTCCAGAGCCTTTATATCATCGAAGCTTTTGCTAATATCAACTCCAGTAATCATCGATTTCCTCCTTTCTCACTCCTAAAAACTTCAGCTCATCGATAAGCTTTTTGATCGCCTCCTTCAGCTCGGCGATCCTCTTGGTATTCTGCTCCGGGATCCCCGCCACAAAACATCCTCTGCCCTGAACAGTATATATATACCCTTCGTGTTCAAGCTCCCTGTACGCCCGACTTATAGTATTCGGATTGATCGTAAGAGCTCCTGCAAGCTCCCTCACCGAGGGCAGCTTCTCATCCTTTTTAAGGATACCCCCGATGATCTGTTTGCGAAAACCATCCATGACCTGCTCATAAATAGGTCTGGCGTCTCTGTAGTTTACATGAATCAAATTCATCACCTCCCCGGTCAGCCGCGGCCGGACTACCTGCAAGATCTCCCCCTGCGGGAGAATAATCCGATACTGATCCGGCTCATTGACTTAACTGTACTATTTATGTTAGTACAGTTATAACACATAGAACACGACTTGTCAACCCCTTTTTTCATTTTGTTCACCTCGTTAGGCGTGAGCATACGAAAATGCTCCCGGGACGAAACGACTCGTCCGGGAGCATGTTTGGTTCATTTTTATAAAAGATGAATTACGACCGGCATCCTGCACACGCAGGCACCCTTCGGTCTTACATATGCGCTATGCCTATCGCATCCTCCAGAGAGCGGATGCTTTCGAGTACATCCTTGGCATCCTTGGATATATCCGTGCTCACCATGGTTATATCCTGGAGGTTCTCATTGACTGACTGAACAGCGGAATTGACCTCATGCTGCGACTCCTCTATAGTGGAGACTATGTGATTGATGTTCTGTACGGATGCGGACAGCTCCTCCGCAGCAGCACCGAGATCCGCGCTGACCTCTGAATAGTATGCCGCATCTCTGTCGTAATCGTTTGCGAGAGTCTCCAAGCCCTCATAGTCCTTAAGAACCTTGGTATCGAGGAACTCAAGGATGGAGCTGCTCTCTCTTGACAGAGCCTCAACGGATGAGAGCACCTTGTCCGTGAGCTCATTTACCTTGTCGATCTCTTCACTCGTGCTCTGTGAGAGCCCGCCGATCTCGGAAGCGACAACGGCAAAGCCCTTGCCTGCCTCTCCTGCTCTTGCCGCCTCTATGGAAGCATTGAGCGCAAGCAGATTGGTCTGGTTGGCTATAGCCTGTATGGATTCGGATACCTCTACGATATCCTGAATGATCTTGGCTCCCTCTATGGCAGCCTCCAGCTTCTCACGGCTCTCATTTGTAATGGATATAGCACTGTTTTTGTTCCGTATGATCTCCGGAACCATCTGCTCAACACTCTGCTGTATATCATGTGCCTTCTCAGCCATCTCCTGTGCCTCGCCCGCAAGCTTGTCAACCGCCTCGGAAACCTCGTCACAGGTGACGGAAATATTTTTGATACTCTCGGTCTGTGTATCCACGCTGGCGCCGGTCTCCTCCATTGCAGCGCTTATGCTGGTGATGTCTCCGGAAAGCTCACCTATCTTGTCATTGGCATCCGTCATCTCCTCCTCGATACGAACGGACTCAGACTTGGTCTTGTCGACCATGACAATAAACTTATCCTTCATCACACCAATCAGAAGGGCGATCTTGTTGACCTCTCTGAGCTTGGCAAGCTTGGCATTCTCACTCTCGTCAAGCATGTTGTCAACAACGAAAGCCTCCATATCCTCGACCGGTCTCAGCAGCTTTTTGGTAAATACTGTCATAAGAACTATAACAAGCACGATGGCTACGACCGTGATCGTGATCGATATTATAAGCAAAAATGTCAACGACCCGGTCACCGCACCTGCCTTTGTGGCTGTACCTAAAACCCAGTTACATGACTTGATATAGGATGTTGCAAAGTATCTCGATGCTCCGTCGTAATCGGAAGCCTTCACAACACTGGAGCCAGGATTTGAAACTGCATCCGCAATATCCGGCATCACCGAGGAAACAGCTATAGCGTTTTCCTCACCCGGCATGAACTCCTGATTGGGATGTATGACATAGTTTCCTGAGCTGTCAACGAGAAATCCGTAGGTATCCTCTCCGTTTGACGCCTGGTCACATATACTCGTGATGGTGTCAAGCGTATAGTCAACACCTACGACTCCGTAGAGCTTGTCTCCTATATAAATGGGCGATGCCACTGTTACACACATACCGCCGATAAGTACATCCATATACGGATCCGTGATGATCGTAGTGCCTGCCTCGGCAGCAGACTTGTACCAGCCGCGCTCTGCGGGTACATATCCCTCAGGCGGAGTATCATCAGGATTTCTGAAAATAACATCACCTGTTTCAAATCCTATATACAGATTGAGCAGCTGATCCCTTCCCTCTCCGTATCTCGTAGCAAGAGCCTGCATAGCCTCTCTGCTCGGATTGCTTCCAAGTGACATTATTGCATTTGACAAAGACCCTGCCATGGACGCCTCACCTGTAAGCCAGGTGTTTATCTCCTCAGCGTACTGCGATGACTTTGCCTGAAGTCCCTCATCCGACTTTGACAAAATACTGTTGCCGGCAAGGATAAGCGATGTGGCAGACAATCCCACCAGTGCCACGGTAACGATGATGATAGTAATAGTTGTGAGTGTACCTCTGATCGTTTTGAACACTGTTTATAACCTCCTTATGATGATATGTCCTAAAAAATATCCATATGATTATAACATTTATTTTTACAAATGTCAACTTTTCTTATCGGAAAACACTGTGTATTGACAAAGGTCTCGCCTTTTTACTATAATCAGTGTATCCATAAGTATCACATCGTGTTGTTTAGAGTAGTTCAAAAAAATGCTGATCAAGAGCGATCTGCCTAAGGAGGTTTATATGGCTGCAGCGGGAGAAAACCAGAAACTCAAGCTTTTATATCTTTATGATATTCTTAAGGAGAAAACCGATGAGGAGCACGCCATCACGATGAGCGAGATCATACGGGCTCTCTCCGACCGCGGAGTCAACGCGGAGAGAAAATCGATATACACCGATATCCAGGCATTAAACCTGTACGGCGCGGATATAATCGGGGAAAAGGACGGAAAAAGCTACAACTACAGGCTTGCCGGCAGGGATTTTGAGCTGCCGGAGCTAAAGCTTTTGGTCGACGCCGTCCAGTCGTCAAAATTTATCACATCCCGCAAGTCGGGTGAGCTGATTCGAAAGCTCGAGGGGCTCGCAAGCATCCACGAGGCAAAGGAGCTCGAACGACAGGTGGTCGTGGCAGGCCGTATCAAGACAATGAATGAGAGTATTTATTACAACGTCGATGCGATCCACCGCGCTATCGGAAATGATGTACAGATTAGATTCAAGTACTTTCGCTGGACATGGAAAAAGGAGCAGGAGCTTCGTCACGGCGGCGAGGACTATGTGGTCTCACCGTGGGGCTTGGTCTGGGATGATGAAAACTATTATCTGATCGGATACGACTCCGGATACGGAGAAATACGCCATTACCGCGTGGACAAGATGAAAAGCATCCGTCTGACCACAAAATGTCGCGAAGGAAGAAAGGACTTTGAAAACAGAGATCTCGGAACATATACCGAAAAGCGCTTCGGTATGTACGACGGCGAGGAGATGAAGGTCACTCTCCTGTGTAAAAAGGATGCCGCCGGTGTCATCATCGACCGGTTTGGCAAAAATATCCCCATGATATCAGTTGATGACGAACATTTTGAAACCAAGGTGGATATGGCGCTCAGCGACCTTTTTCTCGGATGGATCGCTAGTATGGGAGAGAGCATCCGCATCACCGAGCCCGAAGCTGCGGTGGCGCGGATGAAAGAGCTGATAGACCGGCTGAAGGCTATATATGCGTGACCCTCTGCCGCTTTTGTGAAAATTTTTTCTACTCGATTGTTGATTTT
>DMLD01000053.1 GCA_003453515.1 Lachnospiraceae bacterium | reverse complement strand
TGTCAAGTACCTGATACTTCAGTGATGAGCTTCCGCAGTTGATAACTAAAACCTTCATTTTATCCCCCAATCCACAATATGTATATTGTTTATTATTATCTGTCAGAGAAAATATCACATATCCTCTTTTATGAAATCATCCTCATCGAGCTCGAGCGTCTCCGGCGCCTTTTGCACAGGCTCAAGTTCTATCTTCTCGGGCTCCGGTGCGCTTTGCGGTTTGGCAGCATTGCCACCGAGCTGACCCATGAGCTCATTCTGGTTGCCCTCGATGATGTTTATGCTCGTTTTCAGCGCATCGTGATATCTTTGATAAGCAGCCTCGGCATCCTTAAGCCCCTGCTGTATGTTGAGTCTCGCATCCGACAAAAGATCGTTGGTGTACGACAGAGCGCTTTTTCTCATATCATCGCTCTCTCTTGCAGCCTGGTCAAGCAGCGCCGTAGCCTCTTCATTTGCCTGACGCATGATCTCCTCGGCTCTCGTGTACGCCGCCTGCATGATCTCGCTCTCGTCAAGCAGCTGATTTGTCTTTGCCTGAGCCTGTGAAAGCATCGTCTCGGCGCGCTTTTGCGCATCATTCAGGATATCGTCCCTGTTGGTTATGACCTTCTGGTATCTGCGTATCTCATCCGGAGCACTGAGTCGCAGCTCCTCCAAAAGATCCATGAGCTCATCCTTGTCGACAAGCACCTTGTTTGCATATATCCTCGCAGGCTTGCAGGTCTCCAGATACTTGTAGATATCTTCTATTGTCTGTTCGATTTTCGATGCGTTCATCTCACTCCTCCGTCCTTCGTTTTTTTCGCAGAAAAATGTGCCGATTGGTTTTGTAATCCTTTATCCTTTCAACCTCATAACAGCTTTCATCTATCCAGTCCGTCGGCGTATCAAGCGCCGACTCAACGATTATAAGAGTGTTCTCATCGCAGAGCCTTGAACCGGCAAGCATATCCGAAAGCCTTTTCTCCCAGCCCTTTCGATAAGGCGGATCGGCAAAGATGACATCAAAGCTGCCGAAGCTCTCTTCGAGCCTGCCAAGTGCCGCCGCCACATCAGATCTCATGACGTATGCCCGGTCGTTAAGCCTTGTCTTTGACAGGTTTGCCCTGATGCAGTCGTACGCCGCTTTATCCGTCTCGACAAACACTGCCTTGTTTGCCCCTCTGCTCAAGGCCTCTATGCCTATGCCGCCCGAGCCGGCAAACAGATCCAAAAACATACACTCCGGGATATCATCCCTTAGCATATTAAACAGCGTTTCCTTGATCCTGTCCGTCGTAGGTCTTGTATGATCCGACTTCGGCGCTGCCAATGGTATCCTTCTCGCCGTTCCTGCGATAACTCTCATAAACCACTCCTATAGTTTACTATAAAAATTGTTTTTTTTCAAGTGTCAGTCCTTAAAAGAAAAATGGGTTCTACCACAGTAGATCAAAGAGTGACCTCCCCCATATATTGTGATATCTTTTTCAGCAATCGCATATTTTGATTTTTATTTCCGCGGAACGAGGCTTTTTCATTTGTCAAGTCCTTTTGTGAAGAAAAAAGTTTTTCCAGAGAATAATTTTTCGCCTCCGCGCTCGCCTGCTCGAGTATAGCCGAGTCCTCATATATGTCAGCCAGCTCAAATACGTTTTCACCGCTTTGCAGCGTTCCGAACAGGTCTCCCTGACCTCTTCTTTTCAGATCCTCGGACGCAACCTCAAATCCGTCGTTTGACCTCTCCAGTATCTGAAGTCGTTCTCTGGTCTCCTTGCCCTCCGTCCCCATCATGAATATACAGTAGGATTGTTTATCACCTCTGCCGACTCTGCCCCTCAGCTGATGGAGTGTGGCAAGCCCGAACCGCTCCGCATTTTCTATTAGCATCGTAGTGGCATTTTTAACGTCAACTCCGACTTCTACTACTGTCGTAGAGACTAAAACGTCTATTTCTCCCGCCGCGAATTTCTCCATTACATCATTCTTTTCCTTCGGCTTCATCTTTCCGTGAAGCACCCCTATGCGCACTGATGCCGGAAGGTCATTTGCAAGCTCCCCGGCACAGATGCTGACACTTGCGATGGCGTCGTCCTCTCCCTCGTCGATCATCGGGCATATAACATAAGCCTGTTCCCCTGCCGCGATCCTGTTTTTTATGAACACATGCGCATTTTCCCTGTATGAGCTGTTCACGAGTGCATTTTTCACGGGAAGCCTGCCCACAGGCTTCTCATCTATCACGGTCAGATCCATATCACCGTAAAGTATCAGCGCGAGGGTACGGGGTATGGGCGTTGCACTCATCGCAAGGACGTGCGGCCTCTCTCCCTTTTTAAAAAATGTCTCCCTCTGCCTTACGCCGAAGCGGTGCTGCTCATCGGTCACCACCAAGGACAGCTTCTCAAACTCCACATCCTCCTGTATGAGCGCGTGTGTTCCTATAAGAATGTCAGTCTGTCCGCTCTTTAAGCCGGCCTTGGCTTCCTTTTTTTCCTTTGCACTCATCGAGCCGGTAAGCATATCTACGGATACATCCTCTCCGAGCATTTCCCTAAAGGTCTTCACGTGCTGGGCGGCAAGCACCTCTGTCGGCACCATGAGCGCCGCCTGTCCCCCGTTTTTCACCGCCTGCAGCATGGCAAGCAGGGCAACTATAGTTTTTCCGGAGCCCACGTCTCCCTGCACCAGCCTGTTCATCACAAGCCCCGAGGACATATCGCCCACTATCTCTTCATATGCCTTGATCTGAGCGCCGGTCAGCTCATACGGAAGGCTTTTGATGAAATCATCGACATCCTGTGACCTTGCTATCACATGCCCGCTCCTGCTCTCCGTCATGCTGTCCCTGATGCCTCTTAGTGCGAGCACATACAAAAACAGCTCATCGAAAACAAGCCGCTTCCTCGCCTCTAAAAGCTCTGCCCTGTTTTCGGGAAAATGTATCTGGCGAACTGCCTTTTCATATCCTATGAGTCCCTGCCTGCTTCTGATGTCTGCCGGCAGGTACTCATAAATATCCTCGGTCTCCCTGATCGCCGTTTGAACTGCCTTGGTCAGGGCATTGTTTGTAAGTCCTCCTGTCAGGGGGTATATCGGACGAAGTGTCCGTTCGATCCTGTGAAAATCCTGCTTGCTGTAGAGCTTAGGCTGCTCCATCACAAGCCGTCCGTACTTTCTGGCAACACGCCCACGCAATATGTAGACCGTTCCCATATGCAACTGATTTTTCAAAAAAGGCATGTTAAACCACGTCACATCGATCATGCCTCCACTGTGGTCGGTCATGACCGTTGTCAGGATCGTGAGCTTACCATGCTTCTTCATCTTGAGCATCGATACCATGTTGCCCTCAATGGCAGCCAGATCGCCCTCCTTCAGGGTATTGACCGGCTGTATGGGTTTCACCTCATCGTATTCCCTCGGATAATGCTCCAGAAGATCTCCGATGCTTTCTATGTTCAGCCGGAGATATTTTTCCTTAGCCTTATCCCCAACGCCCTTGATTTTTTTGATATCATCTTCAAGTAACATCCTTCACCTCGATCAATGATGCTTATGTCCTATTACCTCAGCAACATCAGTAAATGTTGTAAACGCCGCGAAGTCAAGATCCGTAATCAACGTCCTGAAATCATGCACCTCCGCACGGGTTATGACACAGTACAGCACATCCTTGTCGGTACCGCTGATAAATCCCTCTCCGTGTAAAAATGTCACAGTTCTTCCGAAATTCTGATATATCTCGTCCGCGATCATCTCTCCGTGCTCGGTTATGATCATGACCGACTTGTCCTGCTCCAGCCCGACCTCGATCATATCGATTATCCTTGACGAGATAAAGTACATAAGCATCGAGTACAGCCCGAAGACGATACCGAACATGATACCCGCAGCCGTATAGACTACCACATTTATGATCATGACAACATTGCCCACGGAAAGTGAAAACTTCTTATTGATAAGGATAGCCACTATCTCCGTTCCGTCCAGGCAGCCACCGCCTCTGAGCACGAATCCCACACCTATACCCAGCATGACGCCGCCGAATGCGGTCGCAAGTATAGGCTGCTCCTCGGTAACTATGGGCGGAAGATCCTCAAATATTGTCAGGCATACAGAAAACAGCGCCATGGCATAGCCTGCCTTCAATATAAATACATGCCCTATATTCTTCCACGCTATGAACAAAAACGGTATGTTGATTATCACGGTAAGAAGTCCGAGCTTGAAGCCTGTCACATGGGACAGGATCATGCTGACACCGACAACTCCGCCGTCAAAGATGTTGTTGGGTGTCAAAAACTCCTCGACTGCCAGCGCCGCAACTACAGCGCCGCAGGTGATCATGATAATGGAGATCACCATCTCCTTTTTTGTTTCGATATGCTCATGATGCTCTTTTTTTGTAACCTCTCCCATGCCTTATCTCCTTTATTTTT
>DMLD01000199.1 GCA_003453515.1 Lachnospiraceae bacterium | reverse complement strand
CGGGATTCCACGAATGCCACATCAAACCGGACTGGTTGCTCATCTATCTCATCGAAGACGATGTGCTTACACTCACCCTTGTTGATACCGGTTCCCATTCCGATCTTTTCAAGAAATAATATACACAGCTGCTCTACGGGGCAGCTGTTTTATTATGCCACCGGTCTTCCCTATCCGCGTGTATGCGCGAGTGACACGACTTGCTGGCCGGAACGACTGCTGCTGTAAACTCAGACTACAAAGTAGTTCCATTTGACCAACCAAGTGTCAGCATGCGAAAACCCCAATAGTAAGCCTTTTGAGCATGATCATATACTTTTGATAAGAGTTCAACTTTCTTGGAGCGATTTCTCTGATAAAGAGAATCATCAACTACCCAAACATCGACTCTGTCATCATTATCAAGTGGGTCAATTATAGGCATTGGCAGCTTTCAGTGCAGACGAAACATGGAATCTCTTAAAAAAAATCTGCACAGATGAGAAAAAATCCTTATCATTTTGATTGTTTTGTGGTATACTTGTATTCATAGCACGAGCCTCCTTTTGTTTTGGTTTTTAGACAACTCCATTATAACAAATAAAAGCATTAAGCTGTATGAAGGGAAAAGTGTAAAATTGAACAAGGATGATGATAAGATCGAAGAGGAACTACAAAAAATAATCAGAAAAAAGGATAAAAGCAAGAATAAAGAGGCGTCGGTAAAAAGCGCACTGTTAAGCAACCGCATATATCTGTATCTGACGGAATTCTTCGCAGGTATGGCGGTCATGGCAGTCGAGCTTGGTGCATCGAGACTTCTTGCACCATATTTTTCTTCATCACAGATAGTGTGGACAATAATCATAGGGACCATAATGATCGCGATGGCTCTCGGCAACATATACGGCGGGAGGACTGCTGACAAGAATCCCGACCCTGACAGGCTGTACAAAAGGGTGATGATCGCCGCTGTCTGGATAGCTGCCATACCTGTTGTCGGCAAATATCTGATAGTAGGAATATCAGGTTTGCTTGTTATCACGATCGACACCGGGTTTTTGATCATAGCAGCCTTTGCGGCGTGTATGGTAATATTTGTTTTTCCTTTATTTTTGCTGGGGACAGTTACGCCGTCTCTTGTGAAGTATACGACCGACAGCCTCGATGACAACGGCAGGGTCGTGGGCTCGCTCGGAGCGGCAAACACGATAGGAAGCATCATAGGTACATTTTTACCTACCTTTATCACCATACCCGCGGTCGGTACGGCTGTTACGTTTTTGCTGTTCTCGGGTGTGCTGCTCGTGCTCGGTATCATTTATTTTATAAGCGCGAAAAGAAAAATAATAATGCTTATAATATGCGCTGTTTTGTTTGTGCTGTGCTCCGTATTCGGCAATCGTGACAGCTTTGCGTTTTGGGAGGACAACCTCGCGTATGAGGGCGAGTCGGTGTACAACTATCTTCAGGTGAAGGATACCGATGACAGGACCATACTCTCGACCAATGTCCTGTTCGGGGTGCAGTCCGTGACCATGAAAAATGAGGGGCTGACCGGGATGTACTATGACTATGCGATGGCAGCGCCCGTGTTGAACGGTGTGAGATGTGATGATGCCGGATCGCAGAGCGTATCGGGAGGTGCAGCGTCGGCAGGTCAGGGACAGCCCTCCGTCAAAAAAATGCTGATACTCGGCATGGGGACGGGGACATACGCAGGGCAGTGCATAAGCTACTTCGGAAAGGATAAGCTTGATATAAAGGGCGTCGAGATAGATGAAAGGATAACCGAGCTCTCGAGGGAGTACTTTGATGCGGATGAGTCTGTAGAGGTCACTACCTATGACGGACGGGCATATATCAAGGCGGATGAGGATAAATATGATATAATCATGGTCGATGCGTATCAGGATATAACGATACCTTTTCAGATGTCGTCGAGGGAGTTTTTCCGTGAGGTGTACGAGCATCTGAACGATGACGGTGTGATGGTCGTGAATTTGAACATGCACGCGGAGAGCGACCAGTCGGAGAAAGCCGGAGTAACCACCTCACAGGCGTTATCGACAGGAAAAGTGGATCAGGATAATATCAATACATGGATATGTGATACCATAGCGTCTGTATTTGCGGATGTTGCAACGGTCGATGTCCCGGGTACGACTAACAGAGAGCTCTTTGCCATGAAAAAGAAGGATGTGATCAGTCAGAGACTCTCGGATGCGGTATCCGGGATGGAGAGCGATGTAAGCAGAGCTTCAAATGACAGTCTGTCTGCTGCATCGACCGATGAGGGTATGGCAGAGTCAAAAAAGCATCGGGATATGAGGATCCTTATGTCAAACATACTCGGCAGTATGAGATCATATACCGGGACGGGCAGGATATTTACCGATGACAAGGCTCCCGTGGAGTTGCTTGGCATGGGAGAGATCGACAAGCTGATAAGCAGGGAGCTGTCGTATTATAAGGAGATATATGAGAAGGAGGGGCTGTCCGGACTGATACGATCGGTCAGCTAGGAAATACTTATATGAAGAGAATAATGATAACCGTAGCATATGACGGTACCTCGTATGCGGGCTGGCAGCGGCAGGACAACGCTACCGCCATAGAGGAGGTCATAGAAAACGCACTGTGCGAACTGACGGGTGAGGCTGTCGACATAGCGGGTGCGTCGAGAACCGATGCGGGAGTTCACGCATATGGAAATGTAGCCGTATTTGACACCGAATCGTCCATCCCTGCCGAAAAGTTTTGTATGGCGATCAATTCATTTTTACCGGATGATATAAGAGTTCTTGCTTCCGTTGAGGTCGATCCCGATTTTCACCCGAGGTATGCCGACAGCGAGAAGACATATCAGTATCACATACTGAACACGGACATTGCACTGCCGACCATGGTCAGGTATGCGCATCACATATATGGAAGGCTTGACGTGGATGCGATGAGAGCGGGCGCGTCGTGCCTTATCGGTGAGCATGATTTCTCCGCATTTTGCGCGGCGGGCAGTCAGGTAAAGTCTAAGGTAAGAACCATATATGAGATAAGCATAGACAGGACGCCCCTGTATGATGAGGAAGATGAATATGACTCTGACATCTGTATCAGGATAACGGGGAACGGATTTCTCTATAACATGGTCCGCATCATAGCGGGCACTCTCATAGATGTGGGGCTTGGCAGAAGAAGCGTTGAGAGCGTCGAGGAAGCCCTCAGATCAGGTGACCGCTCGAGATCCGGACCCACAGCACCCGCCAAGGGACTGTTTTTGGAAGGCATAGAATATATCTGCTAAAGCACTGCTTCCATGGCGTAGAAGTATGGCTTCATCCCGCATTTTTCATAAAAATGCTTTGC
>DMLD01000035.1 GCA_003453515.1 Lachnospiraceae bacterium | reverse complement strand
GAGATCGAGTACAAATATCTCAAGGCAGTTATCGAGGGCGGGATGGAGCAGCGTCCAGAAAATGTACTCATATACGCGACCTCAAACAGGAGACACCTGATCAGGGAGACATGGTCTGACAGGTCGGATATGAGTCAGGATGAGCTGCATCACTCGGATACCATGCAGGAGAAGCTTTCGCTTGTCGCGAGGTTCGGTGTGAGCATCAACTTTGACAAGCCGTCCAAGAAGCTTTTTGATGAGATAGTGCTCGGGCTTGCAAGGGCTATGAAAATAGATATGTCCGATGAGGAACTGATAGCGGGAGCCAACGTGTGGAGCCTCAGGAACGGAGGGTATTCCGGACGATTGGCGGAGCAGTATATAATCAATCTTTTATCGCAAAAGTAATTGGGAATTATCATTATGTTTGAAAAATATTTTCCGGATGAGACTGTCTCGTCCACCTATGATATAGACTATGAAAAGCTCTATGACGAGGGGTACAGAGGGCTGCTTTTTGATATTGACAACACTTTAGTAAAGCACGGTGAGATGGCTGATGACAGAGCCAAGGAGCTGTTTTTGAGACTAAAAAAGATCGGCTTTGAGTGCTGTCTTATATCTAACAATAAAAAGAGACGTGTATCGACCTTCAATGAGGATATAGGTGTGCACACTGTTTTTAACGCCCATAAGCCCGCGGCAAAGGGGTATTATTATGCAATGGAGCTGATGAATACGAACCTTAATAATACCGTGTTCATCGGTGATCAGCTTTTTACCGATATTTTCGGAGCCAAGAGGATCGGTATGAAGAATTATCTCGTGTCGCCGATCAACAAGCGCGAGGAGATACAGATCGTTATCAAGAGGAAGCTTGAGAATGTAGTGTTGAGTGAGTATAGAGCCAAGAGGAGAGCCAAGAAGCTCAGAAAATCAAAGAAATCCTGAAGGAGATGTTTATGTATAGGGAGAGATGTGAGAGACTTATGGATGGCGCCGGCTGTGATATCGTGCTGCTTACCGATGAGGCGAGTATGAGATATGTTTCCGGGTTCACCGGTGAGGGCTACGTGCTGGTCACACGCGCCGGCGGCGTTGTAGTCACAGATTCGAGATATACCATAGCGGCAAGGGCAGAGTGCCCTTTTTTTGAAGTTGTTGAGTGGAATGCTAAGGGCTACTATCGTCCGGTCATGGATGCGGTCAAGGATGCAAGGATCAGGACCCTCGGGTTTGAGGATGCCGATCTGTCTGTGAGCGAGTGGTCCAAGTTTGAGAAGAAGGTATCAAGATATGTAAAGTGCAAGCCAATTAAGGATGCGGCTGAGAGGCTTAGGCGTATCAAAAATGATGCTGAGATTGAGCTGATCGCGCAGGCGGAGGCGATAGGTGACCGAGCGTTTGCAAGGCTTATGCTTGATCTCGGAGTGGACGCGGATGAGCTTGGCTCCATCGGAAGTGAGGTGTCGGCATATCATATGGCAACTCCCATGAATGCTATACAAACCACGGAGAAGCAGCTTGCCGCTAGGCTTGAGTTTTATCTGAAGGATGAGGGCGGAGAGAGGCTGAGTTTTGATACCATAGCTGCAAGCGGCATTAACGGAGCAAAGCCGCATGCTGTTCCCGGTGACAAGCTATTATGTCAGGGTGAGCTTGTAACTCTCGACTTCGGATGCGTGTACATGGGCTATTGCTCGGATATGACCAGAACCATCGCCATAGGAGAGGTGTCGGATGAGCTTGGGAGGATATATGACATTGTTTATGAGGCACAGCAAAGGGCTCTTGACGATATCACGCCCGGTATGACGGGTGCGGAGATCGATGCCATTGCAAGGGATTATATAAGAGATAAGGGATACGGAAAATACTTCGGACATTCACTCGGACATTCAGTCGGTTTAAAAATACACGAAAGTCCGGGCTTTAGCTCCAAGGAAGCCTCGGTCATATGTCCGGGAATGGTTATATCAGTCGAACCCGGCATATACGTTGAAGGCGTGGGCGGAGTAAGGATCGAGGATCTGGTCGTGATAACCGATGAGGGAATAGAGGATCTGTCAAATTCCGTCAGGGAAATGCTCGTCATAAGGACACACTGATCAGGAAACACCGATAAAACAATTACGGAGGATCGATAATGAACGAAAATATAAACGATATACGACCCTGCAAGGATAAGCCGCTGATATGTGTGCCGATCACCTCTCTTGTCAAGGCGGGGATACTTGATGAAGCCGGAAAAATAGCCGACTCCCGGGCGGATATGGCAGAGTGGAGGATCGACTATTATGCCGGATCTCAGGCGGATATACCCGGTATCATCAGTGAGCTCAAAAGCATACTCGGCAGCAAAAAGCTGATAGCCACGCTCAGGACGGAATATGAGGGCGGTGAGGAAAACGGATCAGGATTTGACTATTTTTCCGTGATAGAGGCTGTCATAAACGACGATACGGCGGACTATGTCGATGTTGAGATGAACAGGGATGAGAGCCGCCTGATGGAGCTTAAACGTCTGAAGGAGGGCAAAGGCATAAAGCTGATCGGCTCTTATCACGATTTTGACGGGATGCCGGATAAGGCATATATAGTTCAGACGCTTACCAAGGCTAAGGTGCTCGGCTGCGACGTGGGAAAGATAGCCTGCATGGCAGCATCGGAAGAGGATGCTTACACCATGCTTGTTGCGACCGATGAGATACATAAGACAAACCCTGACTTTCCGCTCATCACCATGGCGATGGGAAGGGACGGGAGCATGACAAGGCTTTACGGCGGATTGTACGGATCGGGTGTCACCTTTGCCGCATTGAAGAAGGCCTCAGCACCCGGGCAGAGAAGTCTGGCGGAGATGCTCAATGTATTTGACAAGCTGTATGCGAGTCCGGGGCATATATTTTTAACGGGATTTATGGGCACGGGAAAGAGCACGATAGCTGAGAGGATAAGCACCTCGTACTCAATGCCCGCTGTCGACACGGACGACATGATAGAGCAGAGCACCGGAGAGAAGATATCTGACATTTTTTCAAAGAAGGGCGAGAAGAGGTTCAGAAAGATGGAAAGCGATATCCTTGATGAACTCGGAGGGCTTGAAAGGTCGATAGTAAGCCTTGGCGGCGGGGTCGTCATAAATGAATTAAATGTCAGAAAACTCAAGCTCATGGGAACGATAGTATGGCTTACGGCATCGCCCCAGACCATATTCGAAAGAGTGAACGGTTCGGTCACAAGACCTCTGCTTAAGGACAATATGAATGTTGATTACATAAGTCAGCTGATGAAGGCGAGACTGCCGATGTATGAGGCGTGTGCCGATGTGACGGTAGATACCGACGGGATCAGCGTTGCAAGCGTTGCAAGAGCCGTTATGGACAGCGTTAAGTGATATTATTAAAGTTAAGTCAGATGATAAGGTTACGAAAATAAAATGCTTGCTTTTTTCGTGGATCTGTATTACAATATTACTGTATTTTTTTACAAATAAATTGACCGGCTTGTACGTACTGATGATGCAGTGGTTTTGACAGACCGGTAAATGATTGGAGGAAAGGTGTAAAATATGATTTCAGCAGGAGAGTTTCGAAACGGTCTGACCGTGGAGATCGAGGGAGTAGTTTATCAGGTTGTTGAGTTTCAGCATGTAAAGCCGGGAAAGGGAGCTGCGTTTGTACGTACCAAGCTTCGCAACGTCGTTGACGGAGGCGTGGTCGAGAAGACCTTCCGTCCGACAGAGAAGTTCCCACAGGCTCACATTGATAAAAAGGAGATGCAGTATCTCTACAATGACGGTGAGATGTACAACTTTATGGACAA